>CAZKXV010000208.1:0-224 GCA_964556835.1 uncultured Clostridia bacterium | reverse complement strand
TCTCCTTTATTTATACTTGTATTTGTTTCATAAAAATTACATAAATTCAAAAAATCATTTGATCTCCTCCTTTGATATTAAATTTATAATTAAAATTATCCATTATATGGATATTTTTAATAAATATATATTTTAATCTAGGTAGCAAATCTTCTCCTCCCTAGTTTATACAATTATATAATATTATTAAGGAATTGTCAAGACTAATTCTTGGAATAATCATT
>CAZKXV010000207.1:0-3176 GCA_964556835.1 uncultured Clostridia bacterium | reverse complement strand
ATTGAGCGATATGCTCTGCCGATACTAGGAAGTCTATAATCGGGAAGTTCTATAATAAAGTATGATTTGGATACATCTCCCGTTATTCTACGAATAATTAAACCGCTAATAATTACAACAGCTATAGCCATAAAATACATTGCTACGCCTACCCAACTTTTGCCACTGAAGAAAATACTAGCAAAAAGTGCGACTACTGGCAATTTCGCTCCACATGGAATGAAAGGAGTAAGCATTGCAGTAGTTTTTCTCTGTCTATCATCTTTGATAGTTCTAGATGACATTATCGCCGGAACGGAACAGCCCAGTCCAACTACCATAGGTATAACTGATTTTCCCGAAAGACCTATCTTCTTGAAATATCTGTCCATAACTACAGCAACTCGAGACATATATCCGCAATCTTCAAGTAGAGCAAGACAAAAGAAAAGAACCATAATAAGCGGCAAAAATGTCATAACTGCACCCACACCGCCAATAATTCCGTCAAGTAATAACTTACTGAGAATAGGGCTTACATCATTTCCAAGCCATAACTCAACCCTAGTATATAACAGATTCACTAGATAACCTACTCCATTAGCCAGCCATGGACCTAACCAAGACTGAGAAATTGAGAAAATTAGCAATATTATAGCTGCAAAAATAGGAATGCCTAACCACTTATGAGCAACAATTCTGTCCGCCTTATCAAGAAACTGTTGCTTCTTTAAATTCTCATTATATTCCTCTATTTGACTTACTATATCTGAGACAAATTTGTAAGTCTTAATATCTGCTTCTTCTAGCTCTTTCTTGCTCTTAGTGTATATACTTATAGTTTTTTCTGGCAGAGTTTTTGTCTGTCCTTTTTCATTAGCTAATTTTATTGTAGCTGCTACTAATTCTACTAACCCGTTATTTTTGTTCTTTGTAGAAACCGTCTTTACAACAGGACAATTCATCAATTTACTAAGTAAATCAATGTCAATCTTAATACCTTTTTTTTGTGCTAAATCAAATTTATTAAGGGCAATCACAACAGGCTTACCCAATTCTATTAATTGTAAAGTGAAAAATAAACTTCTACTTAAATTAGTAGAGTCGACAATATTGACAATTACATCAACATTCCCTTCAATTATATAATCTCTAGTAACTGATTCCTCATTAGTATAAGGAGAGATGGAATAACAACCAGGTAAATCTACTGCGATAATTTTCTGATTAGTAGAATTATATTGCGACTTAACATTCCCCTCTTTCTTCTCAACGGTTACCCCTGGCCAATTCCCCACAATTTCTATCTTTCCAGTAATTGCGTTAAAAAGGGAAGTCTTACCACTATTTTGATTTCCGGCTAATGCAATTCTCATAATACAGACTTACTCAATTATTATTACCTTAGCAAGTTCTCTATCTATACAATATTTTGCTCCCTTAATACTAATAATAATACTATTCGAAAGCCTAGATATTGTCTTAACTGAGCCACCAACAAAGCAACCTAGTGAGAAAAGAAAGGACCGCATATCATCTTTTTCTACACGTATTTCAGAAATAATGAATTCTGTATTAATTTTTCCGTCATATAAATCGTTCATTTTCCTCGTAAGCCAGACTAACTAGCAATTTCTACTTAATTACAATGATATAGTTGTATAATAATAGTTAGCCATAGCTAACTAACTTAGATTAACATATCATTGCTAATTAGTCAAGAGTATTAATGATGGTAATATAACTTCTTCCTAAATTGTTTATTTGCTGAAGTATCTGTATTGACTTATTATAATGCTCTTGCTATAATATACTTATTATAATGCCTAATTAGGAGAAATGAAATGGATATGATTAAAGCAAAGCTTAGAAAAATTAAATCAGCTTATACAATTGGGGTACATAAAAGACCATTAGTATTTACTATTCTATTGGTATTTGCAATAAACCTTGTTATCCTTATAATTTCTGCTATTATCGCCCACAGCATAGATGATAATTATACAAGCGTAATTAACGCATTCGCAACAGGTAGTATAAAATGGATGCTTACGCCGAACTCTATTCTAGCCATTGAAAATACCTCCACAATGTTCCTAGCGGGGACAGTAGTTGTACTAGAGATGGTTCTGTTTTCAGGTGTAGTTATTGCAATGACTACCAATGCTTTAAAGGATTATTTTGCGAAAAAAAGCGGTGCGGAAGGAAATCTTTTCTTAGAAGACCATATAATAATATTTAATTGGAATAGCAAAGTTGCACAAATTATCAAAGACCTAATGTATTCAGGCAAACCAAGCACGGTACTTATATATTCTAGCAAGAACAAAGCATATGTTACTGAAGAAATTAACAATGTTCTTAAAGAGAATAAAGAAGAGAATGTATCCAAAGTCAATGTAATTGTGAAAAACGGTAATCCCATTAATAAGACAGGACTAAAAGAAATATCTATAGAAAATGCGAAAAGCATAATAATAATGTCTAGAGAAGATATAGATTCTGTTGAAGAACAAGAATTTTCTAATGCTGATTTGTTTAATATCAAAGCTCTTATCTGTATAGGCACAATGCCTCTTAAGGAAAACTGTAGTATCATAATAGAAGTTAGCGAAGTTGAAACATTAGAAACTGTCAAGGAAATGTCATTGAATATAGATTGTTTGACGGACAATCATATTATTCCAATAGCATTTAATAGAAGACTTGGGCAGTTTATTTCACAATTCATTCTCAATGCAGGACTAGAAAAAGTTTATTCCGAGGTATTTTCTTTTCAAGGTTCTGAATTCTATCCCGTTAAGGATATGGAGCTTGAAGAAGGATTAGCTAAACTCAACAAATCAATACCAATCACGAAAATTTCTGACAAATTATTTGTGCTAGCAGAGTCCATAGAAGATAGTTTAAGTGTACGTAATGAACAATTATCCAGTCCCAAAAAAATTAAATTAATAGATAAAATAGACAATGAAAAATATAGCATAATTATAGTAGGCAGTAACCACAAGAAAAGATATATCATAGAATCTCTTGAGAATTACAAGACTACTATAAACAAAAATCTTATGATTAAGGCATTTGAAACAATTGATTCAGCAATAATTGAATACATAGAGAACAGTCATGAAAGGTGCGTTGTTATGATTCTAAGCGATGAAAACTATGACCTAAGAGGACTAGACTCCAATGTATAT
>CAZKXV010000206.1:0-3179 GCA_964556835.1 uncultured Clostridia bacterium | reverse complement strand
GATACTGCAACCTGCTCCAGTTACTGTCCATTGCGATGTTGTGGTCGGCTGTGTTCCCATCTCAAGAGGAAAGCGATATTGCTTCTCTACTGCTGAAAAACTACTACTTGTCATACAGGCAATATTTGTTGCACCGCCATTATCTATAAGACTTGCACCAAGAATTAGAGCTTCACCAAATGTGGCACAAGCATTATATAACCCCATATATGGAATATTCATCTTTCTAGCACAGAAATTTGAGCAAGTAATTTCATTAATAAGGTCTCCTGCTAATAATATATCTATATCTGACTCTTCCAATTTTGCAATATTAATAGCGTCATTCAATGCTCTTATTTGCATATTAGATTCAGTGATTTCAAATGTTTTTCCTTCTCTATCCACATTCATAAATGCCTTAAAGTATTTGCCCAATGGACCTGCCTTTTCATTTTTGCCAACTATGGATGAACCAGCAATTATTCGAGGTTGGTTCTTAAAATATATTGTGCTACCTATCATAGTCCGCCGATAAAGTATATTAATCCTACTAAAGATGAAGCAATTGCACTTGTTACTATAATGGGACCTGCTATAGTGAACATATTACACATAACACCAAATACAAGCCCCTCATCACGATATTCCATAGCAGGAGAAACCACAGAATTAGCGAACCCTGTTATGGGGATTATGCTACCAGCACCTGCAAATCTTCCTAAAACATCATAAACGCCAACACCAGTAAGAATTACACCTATACCTATCATAATTATAGTCGTATAACCAGAAAGTTCTTCATCAGTTAATTTATCGAAAATTAGTTCTAGAATATCATAAAAAATTTGACCAACCACGCAGATTAATCCGCCCACTACAAAAGCTAAAACCATATTCTTGATATGGTTTGATTTTGGTTCTACTGCTTTGGAGTATTTAAGAAACTGTTCTTTAGTCGTCTTCATTTCTTTCACCATATACAGTAGGTGGTTTATTTAGTATTTCACCCTCAGTCGGATCATGTAGCCATATTGGATTTTCCATATAATTATTATGGTCTAAAACAAAATTAAAAATACATTTATAGAACTAACTACTAAAGCTAGTTCTAATTTTTTCTAAAATCTTATTCTCAAGTCTTGATATCTGCACTTGAGATATCCCTATCTCTTTCGCTATTTCACTTTGTGTCTTATCTCTAAAATATCTATATATGATTATTTTCTTTTCTCTAGCTGGTAGACTATTAATAATCTCTTTGATAAGCAATCTATCAATAATATCTTCACTCGTATCTTGTACGGCAATTTTGTCTATAAGCCTAATTGATGAATCATCACTTGATTCAGTGTATATGGATATTGGCAGTTTTGAACTATCTAAGATAAATGAAATTTCATTAATAGGGATATTGAACTCGTTTGCTATGTCTTTCAATGTTGGTTCTGCTTGATTAGTTTGTTTGAAATGTTCAATAAACATATTTATCTTATAAGCTTGCATTTTAATAGACCTTGATACTTTAATAGCTCCGTCATCTCTTATAAATCTCTTAATTTCTCCTGCAATCATAGGTACTGCATAGGTAGAGAATCTTACACCATAGGATGTATCAAAGTTCTTAATCGCTTTAATTAAGCCTATAGCACCTAATTGCAATAAATCGTCGTATTCAATATATTTAGAATTATAGCGTTTGACAACACTTTTTATCAATGGCATATTGCTTGTAACCATTGTAGACAACGCATTCTCATCACCATTTTGTGCAATTTTTATAAGACCAAGCGTTTCTTCGTGCCCTAACATATTAATCCTCCGATAATATTTTCTTAGACATAACCACCGTTGTTCCTACACTTAGTTTTGATTCAACATTAAGTGAGGACATAAGTGCATCAATCATAGTGAAACCCATTCCACTTCTCTCTTCTGCATCTCCTGTAGTGAAGAATGGTTGCATAGCTTTATCAATATCAGCTATTCCCTTACCTGTGTCACAAATGATGATTTCTATTTTATCTATGTATACTCTCGTAGTGATTGTAATTATACCCAAATCTTGCATATCATATGCGTGAATAACACAATTTGTTACAGCTTCTGAAACTGCAGTCTTGATATCATTCATTTCTTCAACGGTCGGGTTAAGAATACTTGAAAAACTCGCAACTGCACTTCTCGCAAATGATTCATTACTACTAATAGCAGGTATTTCTAATTTCATATAATTTAACGGTTCCATATCTTCTCCTAAATAATCCTAATAATTCTGTCCATACCAGAGGTTTTGATAATTTTCATAACCTGTTTGCATGGGTTCGCAATAATAAGCACTCTTTTATTTGATTTGAGCAATTTGTATCTTCCTAAGATTACTCCTATTCCAGTACTATCCATAAAGGATAATTCCCTAAAATCGAATATGCACTTATCTAAGCAATATTTATCTATATATTCATCGCATTTATTTCTAGCGAGTTTAGCATTGCTTTCGTCTAATTCACCAGAAAATGCAATTATCAACTCACTATCGTTCCAGCTCGCTTTAATCTTCATATACTCGCCTCCTCAAATCATTTTATCTCTAAATTTCTAATACTTTTTGTGCTATTTTGTTGAATTTTAGTTTGTTATATGTTATTATTAATCACGGTTTAGCTATTTGATGTTGATAAATGCTATTAACCAGAAAAAATATAAAAATCTTTTGCAAAATAATTGACATACTCTATAGTATATTGTATTATAGGGTAGTCGCAAAAAAAAGGATTGTTGTATGACAACCATCGGGGTGTAGCGCAGTTTGGTAGCGCACATGGTTTGGGACCATGGGGCCGGGAGTTCGAATCTCTTCACCCCGACCATATGCAACCTACTTGGGCCTTTAGCTCAGTTGGTTAGAGCAATCGGCTCATAACCGATTGGTCCGGGGTTCGAGTCCCTGAAGGCCCACCAACTAAAAATTGAATATTGTGGTCCGGTAGTTCAGTTGGTTAGAACGCCAGCCTGTCACGCTGGAGGTCGAGAGTTCGAGTCTCTTCCGGATCGCCATAATTCGCCTCGGTAGCTCAGTCGGTAGAGCAGGGGACTGAAAATCCCCGTGTCGGTGGTTCAATTCCGCCCCGAGGCACCATATATATGGTGTTTATCGCCCAATGCACGATTGCCTGATGAATACCTTTAACGGAGATACT
>CAZKXV010000205.1:0-3186 GCA_964556835.1 uncultured Clostridia bacterium | reverse complement strand
CAAAGATATGTTAAATTAAATATTTATTGATAGAGCTGAATCTAAAATTAAAGCACTGACAGTAGCCATAGTATACAAATTCCCATTGTCTATCCACCAACCTAAATTGCAGTAATATTCATTTGGTAATGTTCCTTCAGTACCATATCCATATACAATAACTGCATGATCGCCAGCAAAATTATTACTATATAACTGTAGATCTCCAGTTAGGTACTCATAAGTATTACTATCATCAACATAAAGAACACATGGTTGGTCATTTTCGATTTTTGTTTTTACAAAATTCTTACAAAAATAAATTGTATTTCTAGAAACAGTATTATTCAGTCCCACCATATTGATATAATCTTCAAGCAGATCTTCTAGTTCAATTATAGTTAGCGAACCAGATTCCATTTGGTTTAGTTTTAAGTGAAGTTTCTCTGCATCTCTAGTAGCTTTATGGTCAGCGAAATAATCCAATAATTCATCCATTTCTATACTGCCACCATAAATTTCATTTATTAGATAAGTAGCAATTGCATTCAAATCAGGGTTTAATCCACTCCAAAGTGTTGAAGGAATAAAATCAGAATTATGATGATCATCTAAATATTTAAGCATAATACCTGCTGCAACTTTGGAACAAGTGCCACTGGTATTATTACCGATTTGATACATTAATGATATCTCTTCTCCATAATCAAGAAAATGTGTAGTCATAGATTTTTCATATTCCGGATTATCTATTTTACTTAAATAATATTTTTCTGTCTTTCGCTCTTCACTATTTTTAATTTTTTTGCTTAGGACTTCAGATTTTGCAAATAAATATTTTAAAAAATTAGAATTTATTTCACAATCATTTCTTAAATCCAAGTATTTTCCATTATTGTATTCGTAATACATTCCCAATCCAGCATAATATTTTTCATTATATATTTTACTATAAAACGATTTTGCCCCAGCAACTTTCTCCAAAAATACCCCATATTCTCTATCAAAAATAGAATATCCTGTTGGATAAAAATCTACCACGATATAATTGGGATTACAATTAAAATCTGATACTATGTCAGCAAAGCTAGGTGTAAATATTGTCTTGTTGTTTGGAAAAGTATTATTCATAACCATAGTTATATAATCTAATTCATATTTATTGATACTATCATTGATTTTAGAGGTTAATAATTGATTATTGTCCTCTTCTAGTAAAACTGACGACTCCGCTGTAGCTAAAATTATAGAAGATGATATTCCTATAAGCATTACCACACATATTAACAATCCTATTATTTTTTTCATAATTATTCCTCCCTTAAAAAAAAATTATTAAAATTGTAATTACATAATATAAACTATATCATTTACAAATGCTATTGTCAATAGCGAAAAATGTCTTTTTTTGTAATAAATATAATATTAAGTTATCTAATAATAAATATTTATAGAATAGTATTTGTTAATTTATATCATCATCTTATCTATCTCTGCTCTAGTTGGCATTGCGCAAGCGGTGCCTGTCTTTGTTACGGAGAGTCCTGCGGTGGTGCTTGCGAACCTAATTGCATCTTCTATACATTTGCCTTCAGCAAGTGCAGTTGCTAGTCCGCCATTAAAGGCATCTCCAGCTCCAGTTGTGTCGACTGCTTCTATCTTAATAGGCTTGAAAAACTCAACTTTGTCCTTATTATATAGGCAAGCACCCTTAGAACCTAAAGTGAAGACTACATTCTTTATACCTTTATTAATAAAAAATTCGCCTGCTCTCCTTACATCTTCTTCATTATTAATTTCTATACCACAAAAATAACCCGCCTCAGTTTCATTAGGTGTAAAATAATCAATCTTCTTATATAGACTGTCTGGAATGGCTTCAGCTGGAGCAGGGTTAAGTATTACTTTAACACCACTTGCTTTGGCTATGTCTATAGCCTTGATAACTGCACTTTGATTTGTTTCAAGTTGTGTCAAGAACACATCCGCTTTTTCTATACGGTCTCTAGCTTGCTCTATATCTTCATCTGTGATATTATTGCAAGCTCCTAAGTATACCGTTATCATATTCTGAGAAGTCTTATCATCTACCATAATTAAAGCAGCGCCCGTTGGATTGTCGCTGTCGATATATACATAATCACAATCCATACCATTATCAACAAAAGATTTTTTGGCAACTTCGGCAAATTCATCTGCGCCAATCTTAGTAATCATAGTAACCCAGCTACCCGATTTGCTAGCCGCTACACCTTGATTAGAGCCTTTTCCGCCCGCACCGAGCATAAAGCAATTACCCTTCAAAGTCTCTCCAGCAAGTGGCAGTTTATATGCCCTCATCATTAAATCTACAACGAAACTTCCCAATACTACAACTTTTGCTTTGCTCATTTTACATCCTCCATCCACAGTAATATTTTGTTTTTTGGCTTAGGTATACACCTCAATAATCTATGATACGTAGCCGCTTTGTGGCATATTTTATATTCGTATTCACTTAATTCCACTTGATATTTTTTCTTATCATTATATTCATTCACTCTTGCTATAGCGGAGTTTACAGCCTTAGATACTAAAGCATAACTATCTACCGCAATAACGAATCCATTAACTGCGTTGATTATTGGATGAAGACCAGACTTAACACATTCTCTAACATCAGATTTGTAATAAATTATAGCTTTACCCATACCGAATGCTGTACCTAGTTCTATCATTGCACCCTCATCATAGGCTCTACCATTAAGATTGACTAAGATACTTTCGCTCTTAATAATGTTTTCAATATCAATAATATATATCATCTTATTTATATAATTTGTGATAGGGGTTATTAATCTCGAAGCTGAAATAGACTTAGTCATATTACTCATCACGTATGGTTCAGCGCCATCTCTATGAGGTAAGTATGTAGTATGTTTATTTGCTTCTAAGGCATCGGATATGGACTGCATTTGCCTTTGTTCATCTGAAGAAAAAAGAGCTCCCGAACAATAGACATTATTAATTGGATTATATTTATTGCTTTGGATATTCTTGTAGTTTATTAAATCCTCGACTAATCGATGCTTCCCGAAAGATGACAGAATATCCTTACAATTATACTGCTTAATATCTAATTCTTGTCCTAAATTATAATAATTATCGATAATAGGAACACGACAAGCTTTAGTTAGATTTATTTTCATTTTCTTAAGTTTCTTATCC
>CAZKXV010000204.1:0-3209 GCA_964556835.1 uncultured Clostridia bacterium | reverse complement strand
TATATGAAGAGGGTGTAATGCAATCAAATAGAATGGCTAATAAAAAAAACAAATTTTGTATAAGTAATAGAAAATGTCTAGGTAAAAAATCTATTCTTATTCTATTATTTCTTTTTTATACTTTTAGTTTGTTTTCTAACTCTTTTGCTCTTTTCTCAAATACCTCTAAGCCGAAGACATATATGATACCTATGAGAGATGGGGTTCTTCTTGCTACCGATGTTTATCTTCCAGATAAGTCAGGGTCTTTTCCTATTGTTTTGTATCGTACACCTTACAACAAAGCTAGCGATAAAGGTCCACTTAATCTCTTGCAGTATGGAGTTGGAATTGTTTCTCAAGACAATCGTGGATGCCATAATTCAGATGGAGAATATGAAGCATTTGGCTCTGATGGACAAGACGCTTATGATACAGTTCTATGGCTAAAAGAACAACCTTGGTTTAATGGAAACTATGCAACTTACGGAGGCAGTGCAAATGGGATTACCCAATATATGCAAGTCCCATATCTTAATGATATTAAAGCGCAATATATTGAAGTTGCCACGCCAGATATATATGCTCAAGCAATGTTTCAAGGTGGAGCACCAAGAAAAATGTTAGCCGAAAACTGGCTAACGGGAATTAGACAAGAAGATTATTATCAGACTCTATTTGAGGATGTGTCATTAAACGGAGATTTTGCAAACGAACACCGCATAAATAGTGAGGAATGGCAGAATGTAACTTGGCCCGCTGTTCATCGTGGAGGTTGGTTTGATTGTTTTGGGCAAGGAATACTAGACGGATTTATGGGCTATCAATACCTTGGCGGCGAGGGCGGTGCGGGCAATTCTAAGCTTATTATGGGACCTTGGACGCACCAACTTGACACGAATGTTGCAGGCGATTTAGTCTTTCCTATCAATGCCCAATCTGATCCTTGGTCTTCTAAAATTTTCGATGCAATGTTTGCCGAACAGCTTTTAGGACGCACAGAATATGGGGATTATCGCACAATGCCGAACGTTACATACTATGTTATGGGAGATGTTGAAGCAAATAACGCCTTATGGAATAAGTGGGCAACTTCAAATAATTGGCCAGTTGATTATACCAATCGTTCATACTATTTGCAAACAGATGGCTCATTGAATACCACCATGCCTACTACAAGAAATGATTTTCCATATTATTATGACCCAAGTCAGCCCGTACAGACATTAGGTGGAGCAAATTTAATAATCGAAAACAGAGGTTCATTCGACCAACGAGCAGTCGAGAATGGCCGTCAAGATGTGATAAGTTTTGAGATTCCTATTACAGACCCATTATTAGTAACTGGAAAAATAAGCGCTAATCTATTTGTTACTTCAGATTGTCTTGATACCGATTTCACAGTCAAATTAATGGATGTTTATCCTGATGGTACAAGTTGGCTTATTTCAGATGGTATTATTAGAATGAGATATAGAAATGGTACAGCGACAGAACAATTATTAGATGGTTCAAATCAAACAGTTTATGAGGCAATGGTAGATTTATGGAGTACTTCTTATTATTTCAATGAAGGACATACCTTACGCATTTCCATATCAAGTTCTAATTACCCACGATTTGATGTAAATCCTAATACAGGCGCGGCTATAACTCCCGTAATAGAAACTACTCCTTACAATATCGCACACAATACGATAATAGTATCGCCCGAATATCCTTCCTCAATAATATTGCCAATTCCAACAAGCTCCCCCAATTATATAGATGAAAATTAGAGTAATAGCTGGTAAAGCAAAATGCATTTAATTCATTGGTGATGTTATATAAATTTTACTTAGAAAACTTGACAAAAAGATTTTTATAGATTACAATAATAAAAATGGAGAAAAAGGGGATTCCTAATTATTGCATTTTATATTAATGTAGAGAATCATTTAAATCAAAATGAATAGGAAAGGAGAAAAAAATGAAGAAATTAATTCTACTAATTTTAATTATGATGTTTGCAACGGTAATAAGTACAAGCATCTATGCAGTCGCAGAAACAGTTTCATATACTCAGCACACTATGCCCTATAGTTATAATGAAAGTGAAGACTTAGGATCGGGTGGCAATAAATCTACTCATATTATAGAGAAAGACGGCGTTACAAGATATCTAAAAACAAGAGTAAGGGTAAAAAATTCTGGCAAATCTATGTATGTAAAATTAAAAACCAAAGGTGTAAATGAAGTTGGTTATGAAGAAAGTATAAAAACTCAAACTAGTACATGGTTAGATAAGTCAATAACGGTTGGTCATTATGTACCAATAGGATACTTAGAATATTCATATCATAAGGCACAAGGAGCAGGGAATACTGCAACTTGGCAATATGAAATGGAATAGCAATATAAAATGAATGAATAATTCTCTCATTATATATATTCTATGAATTTATTACTGATCAACATAAAAACTATAAAAAATCAATATAAAATCATTTTATTATTACTTATAAGCTTAGTAATATCCTTTGTAAGTATGTTCCTTTCGTTTTCAAATTTAATTTGCCTGTTTACCCCTCTTTTAGAATATAATACGGTTAGTGTCAATTTATATGGACAAAGTTACAATGATGTAAAAGAGGAATATGTTAACCCTATTATAGAAATAGGAGCTACAAAAGTTACAATGATTCTATTAGATGGATTATATGTCTTTTCCGATAATAAAAATCACAGAATATTTAGAGGTAAAGATTCTGTAAACTTAAATGAATGTATTGTAAACCTAAATCAAGGATATCATATAGGAGATACTCTATCAGTATTAGGGAATTCATATCAAGTCGTAGGATTATCATATGCTGAAGGGGTTCAATTGCATAATGACAATATACCTGATAACTCTCAAGTAACTAACATTAATTTTAGTATGGATAATTTGGATCACAGATCTATTACTTCAGAAATAGATTTGATATTCGAAGGTGCTGATGTTAGCTATCCTGATAAAAATATAATCAAATATTTATTATTATCTAAAGAATCTATTCTAATAATATCAATTCTATTATTATCTATAATAACAATATTAATTGGTTATTTATTCCTATTGAACAAGAGGCAAGAATGCTTTAATATATATAGACTTCTTGGATTAAATAAATATAAAGCATTATCTTATCATTTGATTGAATTACTAATATTTATTACAAGTATCTTTATACTATCATTAATTATCT
>CAZKXV010000203.1:0-3219 GCA_964556835.1 uncultured Clostridia bacterium | reverse complement strand
AAATGCTTTTGGAATCATTGTATGAATTGGGATTATTACTTTTGGATTAAGACCTTCTATAAGTTTTTTAATATCCTTAATTGAGCTATGCCCACTAGTATGGTATGAATCTAAATTGAATCCTACCTCTAATAAATAATTCTCAAATCTTTGTTGGTAATCACTATCTCTATAACCCTGCCACATAGAATAAATAAATACTCCATCTTTTAAGTTACATAACTTTAAATCTCTAAGCATTGAAGGTCTTACTAACATAATGACTTTATTTTGTTTTTCTTGCAATCTTGGTTTTGACATATGATAAGCGGAAAATCTCTTTGCATATTTTTCGCCTATGTACTTAAATAGTTTTTGTGTAATCCTATAAGGATAAAATACCTTTATATTTGAATATTCATCTGAGGGGTATGGCAATTTATTGTTTTCTAATTGCCTGAGTTCATATAATATATTTGCCGTATATACATCTACTATAAATGTTCTCTTAAGCCTACAAGCAAGCCTATAGAATGTTACTATACGATCTATATTCTGACTAGAAGATTGAAAAAGCATTGGATAATCATAATCTATGTATTTACTATACATAGAATCTTCAAGACCCTGCTCTGATAATATTTCTTCGTCTTGCCTGCCGAACATAGTACCTTCGGTAATCAAGATATCCGCTTCCTTTGTCACCTTTTTAATAAACCTGTCAAGACAAATAGCCTTTCTACCGTGTGCTCTAAAATCACCTGTATAAATAAGGGTCTTTCCTTCTGCCTTAATCTCAAAAGCTGCAGAATCAAAAGCCGAATGATCCATAAGATAAGGTTTTATCTCCATATCTCCTACCATAAAAGACTCATACATCTTAAATAATTTATTATTAATATCAAAAGCATCTACTATATTGAATTTTTGTGATATTTCGATAAGTGCTTTTGTACCTGAGGAACAGTAAATCGTAATATTGGGATTAATATATTTAAGCAATCCATAATGATCTATATGTGCGTGAGAAATTATAACTGCATCAAATGATGCTTCATCCCATTTATATAAACCTTTGATATCAGGCAGAACACCTAATTCTAAAAGTTTCTCTACAGGCAATTTTTCAATACTTCTTTCTATAGGCTTGTTGTTAAGGAATAATGGATAACCAACATCAATTAAAATCCTGGTTGTTTTACTCTTAACCTCCAAGAGTGTTCCCCCTATCTCTTTGGAACCTCTGTATATAATTATTTTCATAGCTTTTTAATATAAAGAGAAGTATCAAAGTTCTTAATTATATTATCCTCTTCTATGAAGTATATGTAATTCAATTTTATTATATCATTATCAATCTTTATCTCTTTATCTTCAAATGATTTATCATTAAGACTATTAGACGGCATTGCACAAACTGAATATAAATTAATCTTCTTCGGAATATCCTGCTTAAAACCGAACAATCTCCACCATTTAAGACCACTTTCACTTCTCAATAATTCTCTAATAAATGTTGTATATACTAGAGACTGCTTAAGTGCTTCTAGGGGTGGCTCGCTTTTCTTATTTTCATCTTTTAATTCCATTATACATAAATATGTAGCCCTGCCTCCCGTACCTATTCTAGCTAATAAATCTATCCCTCCTCCATATGATGCTGAATATTTGACTTTTTTATGGTCACTTGCACTCAATGGTGTTGGCATTGGGAATCTGAAATTAGCAATCTTTACAGGTTGGATATTTAACAATGTCTTATCGTTAGATGATTTTTTAGAGAATTCAGTTAACAACATACTTTCTATCCTATGTTCTTCATTACCTTTATTTTTAATATTTTCCCTTATAGGATTAGTTTTGAAGAATTTTCTAAATTCTCTTGCTTTTAGCCCCTTCCAATCCTCTTTATCTAATACTATATCACAACCAAAATCTCTCTTGTTATTTTTGTTATATTTACTACTATTTATGATTACTTCTTGACAAGAATTTTTGCATATCAGGTCAGCAATTGTCTGTCCTCTATATCTTAATTCTAAAGTTATAGTACTTGAGCGTTTAGCATTTGATACGTTTAAATATACCATCAATGGCTTCCATTGCCTAAATGATTGTCTAATTTTTCGTAATACCTCAAGATTATTGCTTATTTTCTCAGCATAATCAGCATATCTCAAACGCCATTCCTTGTTAGATATTAGCAATTCTCTTGTCTCATTAACAACATCATTCAAATATTTCATATTATTTTCTTTAATCATATAATTACCCTTTAAACTTATTGATTATTATACCATAAAAACATATCATATACAAGACAACATATTTTCCCCATGTTAGCCGACGTTCAGATTTTTTTGACTTGGATATTTACTCGAATTTAGCATTAAGGTTGAACGTCGTGCAACCTGATAACCCTGCCCGCCCCTGTCCTATAAGTATGATTTAACTCCTATCAATTAATAAATTCTGTTTTCTTTTAATTAATTATTTCGCAATTAAAAAACCTAATCTTTTAGTTAATATTATAACAAAATAACGAGGTCTTTTTAAATCAATATTTATTGCGAATTTGATACAATTCGAAAAAGTGCTTATTTTTTAGAATTAATGGGATATTCGGAATTTAGAAGCTAAATTGCTGGTCCTAAACGTAATTATTAGTTAATAAATCCAATAATCACTTCTAAATTAAGCTATTAACTCTAATGGTCATCTAATAAACTCTGAAATTTGTCCGTAGCTAGTTATGTAAGCCGCCTTTTGTGCCCGCGTAAGTGCAACATAGAGTAAGCACCTCTCGGATGTTAAACTTTCAACTTCGGAAATATTATCAGAATGGCTTATTGCGGATACAAGTGGAATAATACGGTTGTTTGCAGCGACAACAAATAAAAAATTAAATTCTAACCCTTTAACTCGATGCATTGTTGCTACACGAATACCGTCAAAACTTCTATCATCTAATTTACTACGCTTAATTTTAAATACTTTTATTCCATTTTTTGCAAATTCAGTTATATAATTATTTAGAAGTTTATGAGTTCTAGCCACAATGCAAATATTTTTATAACTAACTCCCTCGGAAACAAGTCTGTTCACCTCTTTAATTATATATTGGTTTTCTTCTGTTATATTAGCAAAATTTTTAATGATTGGAAGATTGCCGTGTGTTAAAGATTGACATTGATTGCCCTTTTCATATTCATTATCTAAATTGTCAAAAGAAATATTTTT
>CAZKXV010000202.1:0-3241 GCA_964556835.1 uncultured Clostridia bacterium | reverse complement strand
GCTTGCAAGCAAACTATAACTAGCACCAATTGCCTTACCACAGATAACAGCAATTTTAGGAATAGAAGATAACGCTATACTTGCCATTGCATTTGCATATTCATTTGAGATATTCTCTTCTTCATCAGATAAAGAACTTTCTATGCCTGCACTATCTACCAAAGAAATGAATGGCAAATTGAATTTGTCCAAATACTCTACAAAAGCTGAAAGCTTCTTAAGCGCATTTCTAGATAATTTCTTGGAAACACTACTATCGCATATCGCTATACCGCTTGAAATACCGTTGACACTTGCAATACCGCATTTCAATTCTTCTGCAAATTTCTCGTTAAGCTCGATAAATGTTGATTTATCTGTAACCGCATTAATCAATGAAGTTGATGTAATAGCACTATTGAGTGAAGTTGCTGCACGCATTGGTGTATCGCTTGAAGTCGAAACCATATCCTTAGTTAATGCAAATATCTTTGTTAGCTTGTCCTTAATTGTAGAAGGAGTCTTGAAAACAAAGTCACATAATCCAGACTTGGACATATGCATAGTTGCACCTAATACACTATTGAGTTCTAATAATCCACCTTCTTTCGCAGTAACTACAGATGGTGATGCCATAGACAATATTGCTTTGTCCGACATAAATACGTAATCAGAAAGAGCAGGTACACCACTAAGAACTCCTACACAGTTACCCTTGATAATTGAAACTATAGGGATATTAATTGAAGCAACTGTAATAGCCTTAATAACTGATGCATAAGCCTCAAGCACACTAACACCCTCGCCTATTCTAGCGCCATCAGAATCAAGAATACCCACTATAGGAACTTGATTAGTGATAGCAAGATTAATTACCTTAATTATCTTCTCAGCATGAGCTTTCCCAAAACTGCCTTTTAGAACTTCATAATTCTCTGCAAACAAATAAACAGGCTCGCCACCAATAGTAGCATATCCTGTTACGACGCCTTCACCTGGTGCAATAGAAGAATCAATGTATGATTTTCCACAAGCAAACCTGTCTAATTCAACAAAACTTTTCTCGTCAATAATATCATTAACAAATTTTCTTATTTTAGTTGAGGCGGAGAGTATTTCTTTAGTCCTTAAATCTAGTGTATTTGTTATATTCATAAGTACCTCCAGAAGACTAAATATCAATCTAGCCCATTTTAAAACATTATATATTAATATCAAATAAAAGGCAACCTAATAGGTTGCATTTACTGTACTTTTAGTAAAATTTAGATTTTTTTCAAAAAAGCATGAAGACTATCAAGACTATTTTATATCTTGACCTAAGCTTTTCAGATAATCAATTTCTTTAGTCGTAAGAGGTCTTGATTGTCCACGACCTAAACCGCCTAATCTCAAATCACCAATTTTAGTTCTTTTTAGAAAGATAATATTTTTGCCAACAGCTTCAAACATTTTCTTTATTTGCCTATTTTTTCCTTCTGAAATTACTACATCGAGTTTAGTATATTTGTCCGTTTCTTCAAGCACACGAACAACACATTCATTCAACTTAACTTTATCAATTTCTATACCATTTCTCAAAGTGTTTAATTCAGTTTCATTTATCTTGCCTTCAATCCTTGCACTATAAGTCTTATCTACTACATGACTTGGGTGAGTAAGTATTTGAGCAAGAGCGCCATCATCTGTTATAAGAAGTAATCCTTCTGAATCATAATCTAATCTGCCTATAGGGAACAATCTCTTATTATTATCATCGATATATTCCATTACTGTCTTTCGGCCTCTGTCATCTGTAACAGTAGACAAACAGCCTTTGGGCTTATTGAGCATTAAATATGTATGGCGAGTAGTTAGCTTAACCCTCTTTCCATCAACAGCAACGTTGTCATTCTTAATATCGATGTCAACTCCACATTCTTTAATAATCTTTCCATTTATTCTGACCTTGCCCTCTTGTACCAATACATCTGCATTTCTTCTTGAACATATACCGCAACTAGCCAAGTATTTATTAATTCTCATACTATCTCCATAATTTATCGAAAAATTTTATCTTTTTTTCATCGACATTATCTATGGTATATAGATTTGTACTAAAAAGCAAGTGATTATCTAGCATTACCTTTATTTCTCCTACATTTTCTCCTTGCTTTATAGGAGCTTCTATTTTTCTAAATTCATGGATATAAGTTATTTGTGTATATTCCTCATTTGTAAGTGGATATCTATATGACTGTGCAGTATTAACCATTATATTATTTTTCTTGCCATTATGAACTTTTACAGTTCCCGCAATTTCGCCACTTGATAATAATTCATATGCCCTATACTCACAGAAACCATTTTTCAAAGAACAAGCACTGACATTCCACATATCTGGGCAATTAAGAACTACACATATCAAAGTCATTCCAGTTCTAGTTGCTGAACTTACTAAGCATCTTCCTGCAACTTTGGTATAACCAGTTTTTACACCATTTGCACCCTCTAAGTTGTGTAACATCTTATTTTTATTTATAAATGTCGATTTATCTCCATTAACCATCGTGAAATTGTATACTTTTGTAGCTACTATTGTATTAAATAATTGGTGCGTTTTCGCATTTTTTGTTAACATTGCTAAGTCATAGCTAGAAGTATAATGGTTTTCATCATGTAATCCATGTGGATTAGTGAAATGGCTATTTTGTAATCCTAATTCGGCAACCTTCTTATTCATAAGGTCGCTAAACTTTTCTATGCTTCCAGCACAAGAAATTGCTAGTGCCGTAGCTGCATCATTCCCCGAACGCAACATTAACCCGTATAATAAATCTCTGACACGCCATTTGTCACCTGCATTAAGATAAATTGACGAACCTTCAACACCTTGAGCCTCTTTCGATATCGTAATAATTTGGTCAGGGTCCATATTATCTAATACTAATAAGGCTGTAACTATTTTCGTTGTACTAGCGTTCGGCAATTTTTCATGTGTATTATTTCCATACAATACTCTTCCGCTTTCTTGTTCAATTACAATGCTACTGCTTCCGCCATAACCTATACTTTCTGCATTTACCATTTTTTTGTCGCACTTATTTACAATGCCATATGGCATGCTCATAATAATTGCAATGCAAATAAATACAACTATTTTTTCAGCAATTTCACTAATGCTGGTAATATTTCTGACCATTTCCCTATGTTCAACTCCTTATCAATTTTTATTAACTCATATCCATGTCTATCTATAGCTAGAAAGGCTATAGGGACAAGG
>CAZKXV010000201.1:0-3257 GCA_964556835.1 uncultured Clostridia bacterium | reverse complement strand
GTTTGTAGTGTTACGCTTCTTACTTACGGATATTAATGACTTATATAATAATATTTCTCTAATTGTGAATTGTTGCGACGCTAATTGCCATAATAGACATGAGGGCTATTAAAAGATGTTTCAGAATAAAGAGCAGAATAATGGATTAAATTTGAAGATTATTCCCACTAATATTGATGAATGCGAGAAAATGATTAATGATATGTTCGGCAAAAGCTATGATATTGTAAGTCAAAGGTTTAACACTAATCAGAAAGAAGCGATGATACTTTTTATTGATGGGTTGACTAACCGTAACTTAATTGATCGAGATATTATGTACCCTCTTAAGGATAAGAGTTTTGATGGAGATATAGGGCTAGCTATTAAGACTGTATATAAAGATGTTACAGCATTTGATGAAGTTATTAAGCAATTATTAGAAGGCTTTGTTATTTTGTTTTATGATAAAAGTGATAAGGCATATTCAATGGAACTAAGACAGTTTGATAAGCGTTGTGTTTCTTCACCTGAAGCGGAGACAGTAATAAGAGGTCCAAGGGAAGGTTTCACTGAATCAATACAGACTAATTCTTCTATGATAAGACGAAAGCTGAAGAACTCTAAATTGGTAATCGAGAGTATGACACTAGGTAGGCAGACAAATACCTTGATTGGCATTGTATATATAGATGGTATTGTAAATCAAGAGGTGCTAACCGAACTTAAGAAGAGATTGGCTAAGATTAATATTGATTCAGTCTTAGAAACAGCTCAAATTGAACAGTTGATTATAGATAAGCCAATGTCTACAATTACCGGTATTGGTCTTACCCAGAAGCCAGATGTGGTAGCCGCAAGAATACTTGAGGGAAGGGTTGCTGTCCTATGCGATGGTACTCCACACGTGCTCACTATACCTGAATTATTTCAAGAAACTATGCAAGCAGTAGTAGACTATACCTCCAGAACTTTCTATTCATCCTTTATTAGAATACTGAGACTTTTAGCTCTCTCTTTAAATATATTTCTACCCGGTCTTGCAGTTGCATTTATAGATTACAATCCCGAAATGATACCACCTAATTTTCTTATCACTTTTATTTCCGCTACGGAACTGACACCAATGCCTGATGTGGCAGAAGTGTTCTTCTTAATGTTAATGTTCGAATTGCTCAAGGAAGCCGGGCTTAGAATGCCGAAATCAATAGGCTCTGCGGTCGCAATTGTAGGTGCACTTATTATTGGGGACACAGCTGTAATGGCAAATATCGTAACAGCTCCTATTGTAATTATTATTGCGTTAACATCCGTTGCGGGATTAGTTGTGCCTAATTTAAATGAATTTTGTACTTTATTTAGGTTCACATTCTTTTTCTTAGGTGCTTCTTTTGGTCTGATTGGAATAAGTGCGGGAATTATAATTATGATGACATATGCTATTTCAAGGGAAACGTTCGGGATTCCATTTTTCTCTTCTATATCGAAGGAGGATAAGAAAGATACAATACTAAGATTTCCTATTTCTACTATGAAATATAGACCGAAAGTGCTTGTGAAAGAGAATGTTAAACGAATTGATATGGAGGAAAAATAGATGTATAGAAAAGGTATATCAATACTCTTATTAGTTGTTTTATTAGTTCCTTTGCTTTCTGGTTGTTGGGACAGAAAAGAGGTTCATCATATTGCTTTTTTAACAAGTATCCTTTATGATTTGAATGAGAATAATGAGCAAAGGGTAGTATTCGAAGTATTGAAACCACTTGGGCTTACTTCTGAGGAATGCTCGGAGAGTCCAACTATAATATTTGTAGCGGAAGGAGCATCTATCCCTGAAGTTTTGAGGAATTCAAATAAAAGTATTGAAAGAGAACTTTTTGCTGGAAATAATCAAGTTCGTTTTTTTTCAGAGAAATATGCTCAAAATGATTTGACAGACATACTGGACTTTTTTATACGTGACCTGCTTGCTGACGAAAGACCTCATATGATAGTAATAAAAGGCGATGACCCAGATATGATATACCATACAACCCTTGCCTTGTCTACTGAGATAGGTGGTTATATTGAAGGTTTAATAGAAAATGAAACAAAAAATACCGGACGAGCAGTTCAAGTAACTACTATGTGCTTTATGAATTATAGTTATAGCGAGGGCAGACAAGGAGTAACCTCAGTTGTTGAAATTGTAGAAAACGAAATGGGACATTTTGGGACAACTACAACATCTGATTCAGAAGACAAAAAGTATATGATATCTTGTGAGGGCTTGGCCGTGTTCAAGGATAATATACTTGTAGGTTATTTGGATGGAGATGGTGCTAGAGCTTACAATATAATTAACAAAAAATTTAAAGAATCTTATGAGTATGTAGAAGTTGATGAAGCAAAGATTTCTTTAAGATTTGATAAAATAAAAACAAAAATTGATGTTACTTTGGTAGATGATATTCCTATAATAAATATCGATATAAAGACAAATATATCTTTACTACAGGTAGGGTCTACTATAGATATTTATGATGAAGAAGATATCAATGCAATTCAAGATGCATTAGGAGATAAAATTGAAGGTCAAATAATAGAAGCTATAAATAAGACGCAATCTGAATATGCAAGTGATATCTTCGGATTTGGATCAATTCTTCATAAGAATCACCCAAAAGATTGGAAAAGAATTAAGAAGAGCTGGGATGATAGCTATTACCCCTCTGCACAAATAAAGGTAGAAATGAAGACAAGACTTTTTCTAGCAGGTGAGGTAGAAGAGCCTTTTGGTAGAAGGGGAAATAATGAATAAAAAACCTAGTTATGATTCTAGACAACTTGCATTTCTCGGTGCTTGTGTTGCAATAATTTCCCCCTTTTCTTATTGTGCTATATTAAAGACACCACCATCAAATAGAGATATTTGGATAGTTATGATAATATCTATTATACTGTCATTTTTTCTTAGTTTACCATTATTATATTTTACAAATAAATTCAAGGGATACAGAGTTACTGAGATAAACGACATATTAGCGGGAAAAGTTGGAGGCGGAACTATATCATTTCTTTTTGCTCTATTTTCGTTCTTTGCTTTCACAGTTTCAATATATAGATCAACACTCTTCATTAATACATCCATATTGCAAGCAACTCCATTCTGGGTAACGCTAATTATTATTCTTATACCTACTTTCTATGCAGTATATAAAGGCTCAGGAACTATATGCAGGCTAGCCTCATTCGTATTCCCTATAATAATGTTTTCCCTGATTTTTTTCTTTTTT
>CAZKXV010000200.1:0-3267 GCA_964556835.1 uncultured Clostridia bacterium | reverse complement strand
AGGGCGAAAGAGTTTATTATTAATGCGGGTACAATTATACTCGTTAGTAATGTTGTTATTCAGTTATTACAGACTTTTAACTGGCAATTTCAAGTTGTAGCAGATATTGCCCCTGAAACAAGTATTCTTGCTAGTATTTCAGGTCCGGTCGCATTACTGCTTATACCTTTAGGGTTCGGGATATGGCAATTTGCAGCAGCTTCAATTACAGGATTTCTTGCAAAAGAAAATATTGTAGCGACTCTAGCTGTATGCTTTGCTATAACAAGTTTTTTCAACGTGGAAAGTTCAACTATGATTTCTATTTTCGGGATTACTTCATCTGCTGCTCTAGCTTATCTTGTGTTTAATCTATTTATTCCTCCTTGTGTTGCTGCAGTCTCTGCAATGCATAATGAACTGAAGTCAAGACCTTTCTTTTTGGGTGCAATTGCTTTCCAATTTTCTATGGGGTACATGACAGCATTTATTGTATATCAATTGGGAACTTTAATTACTACAGGTGATTTAGGTAACGGTTTTGTTGAAGGGTTGGTTGCAGTATGCTGTATGGTTTTCGTAATTATGTTTATGATGAGGAGAGGTACTTTGAAGTCAAGAACATTCCAACCTAGTGGTATAATATAATGAGCGCAGGGGATTTCATTGTTATTGGTATAATAACTATAATTCTAGGACTTAGCATTTATAAGCTTGTACGTGATAAAAAACGTGGCAAGAAGTGTATAGGTTGCTCTTATTCTGATAGCTGTACTCGTAATAAAGGCGATAAAAAGTAAATTTTTTATATCCTAAGTTCATATTTTTACTACTATTTTATAAGTAATAATAGCATATTAGAAGAAATATTAAATAATTTTGCTTTAATTTAGCATAATACACATTACTTAATTGACAATTTTCTTATTTTTAGATAATATTAGTCGGTACATTAGGAGACAAAGATTGTGATAAGAAATGATTTAAGAAATATAGCTATAATTGCCCATGTTGACCATGGCAAAACTACTTTAGTTGATGAAATGCTGAAACAAGGTGGCATTTTTCGTGCTAACCAAGATGTTATGGAACGTGTTATGGATAGTAATGACCTTGAAAGAGAGAGAGGAATTACCATTTTAGCGAAAAATACTGCTGTCTATTATAAAGATATTAAGATAAATATCATTGATACCCCCGGTCATGCCGATTTCTCAGGCGAAGTGGAACGAATATTAACAATGGTAAACGGCGTTTTGCTACTTGTTGATGCTGTTGAAGGTCCTATGCCTCAGACAAGATTTGTGTTGCAGAAAGCACTTGATTTAGGGCTCAAGATAATCATAGGCGTAAATAAAGTCGATAGGAAAGAATCGGATGTCAAAATGGTTGTTGATGGTGTTCTTGATTTATTGATTGACCTTGAGGTAGGTGAAGAACATTTGGATAGCCCGATTGTATATTGTTCGGGCAGATTCGGTACTTCTTCTCTTAGTGCAGAGGTGCAAGAAGAAGATTTGACTACGCTTTTTGAAACTATAATTCAACATATTGATCCGCCATCAGGTGATGAGAAAGGGCTGACACAAGTTATGATTTCTTCAATAGATTATAATGAATTTGTTGGTCGTATTGGTATCGGTAGAGTTGTAAGAGGTAGAATAAAGACTAATCAAGAAGTAATTATCGCAGATTATCACAATTTGAAACCGCCTTATCGTGCGAAAATTCAGACTTTAATGCAAATTGACGGGCTTAGAAGAATACCTGTTGAAGATGCTCAAGTAGGTGATATCGTGTGTATTAGTGGTATCTCTAATATTACTATAGGCGATACTATTTGTTCGCCTAGCGCTGTAGAACCAATGCCATTTGTTAAGATTGATGACCCTACACTTGAAATGCGGTTTCTTGTAAATAATAGCCCATTTGCAGGAAAAGAGGGCAAATTTGTAACCACTAGACAGCTTAAGGACAGACTGGAAAAAGAATTGCTCAAAGATGTTTCTCTTAAGGTTGAGGGTACTGATAGTCCTGATACCTATATAGTGAAAGGTAGAGGAGAAATGCATTTATCTATTCTTATTGAGACAATGCGTAGAGAAGGCTATGAATTTGCTGTTACTATGCCTAAGGTTCTTTATAAGACAGATGAAAAAGGCAAAAAACTTGAGCCTATGGAAAACCTTGTAATTGATGTTCCCTCAGAAAGCGTGGGTAATGTAATGGAAAAAATGGGTATTAGAAAAGGTGAACTTATCAATATGTCACCAGTTGGTAGCAGAATTCGAATGGAATTCAAGATACCTGCAAGGGGACTTATCGGCTATAAGAACGAATTTCTAACTGATACTAAAGGCGAAGGAGTAATGAGTAGTATATCTGATGGCTATGCACCATTTAAGGGTGAAATAGTAAGAAGAAATAGCGGTTCATTAGTTGCTTTTGAGACAGGTATTGCTGTTGCATACGGATTATTCAATGCTCAATCAAGGGGAATACTATTTATTGGCGCAGGCGTGCAAGTCTATGAAGGTATGGTAGTAGGTGTTGCTCCTAAAGTCGGTGATATACAGATTAACGTATGTAAGAAGAAACAAATGACTAATACAAGGTCATCTGGTAGTGATGATAGCTTAAGGTTATCCCCACCAAGAAATATGAGTCTTGAAGAAATACTTGAATATATAGCAGAAGATGAGATAATAGAAGTTACACCACAATCATTAAGAATAAGAAAGACAATTCTTAATAGTGGTCAAAGAGCAAGATCCATAAGTCAGAAATTAAAGAAAAATCTATAAGATTATGATTTATTAATAATGATATCCGCCATTTTGGCGGATATTTTTATTTGATTAAGTTTCACGACCAATTAGTATTCTATCCTTTAAGGCAAAGCAAGTTATATAGAAATTAGTTGTCTTATTTTGTCGAAAATATTGACATTTTAATTGCCTAGATGTATCATAAATATGATAGGGGTAAATATTGGGATTATATACAAGAAATAATTCTAATAATTAAAAAAAGGAGAAAAAATATGAAAAAAATAATGTTAACAATTATAGTAGCATTGGCGCTTAGCATACTTAGTTTTGCTTTAGTCGCTAGTGCAGATGTTTGGGATGTGCATGGGGAAAATACGGAAGAAATGCCTAATTACAAATTAATAGTAGACTTCGAAACCGATTATGATATTGACCATTATGTAAATGATGATGATTTAGCTGAGATTGATGTAGATTTTTATTCAAGTGCTTATTACCTTAAAAATCTTAATAATTT
>CAZKXV010000199.1:0-3268 GCA_964556835.1 uncultured Clostridia bacterium | reverse complement strand
TCTCTCAATAGTAATTGGTGTCTGGTATTTTCTTGTCTTATTAGGCACATATGTACCCTTCACAATTATTTCTGTCATTAGTACATCTCGAATATCTTCTACATCTTGCTTTATTATATCAACCGTCTTAAGTGAACGTGTTAAATCATAAATAGTCTGTTGATATTTATTCTCCCTACATCTAGAATCTTTCAGTTGATATGCAAATAAAAATACGAAAAGCAATGCCCATATACCATTTGCCGCTGCTACATTTACAATCTGGTCCCATAACATAATAATCACTTCCTCATCAAAATAATTGTACGCAGTTGATTATAATAGGTACTACCAAGATATTCTTTCAAATCATTGTTTTCGTTAAATATTTCTTTTGCTCTAGCTGCTGGAACGCTCAAATAGAATTCGCTTGCCATATCATACCTATCTTTATATTCATCTTTTTCAGAAGGATAGAAACCATTTTGTTTATAATACGTTTTATCTGATTCTGATACCTCGCCATAATCATCCTTTATATCATTGATTTCTTTCGCTCTTTTGAAATTATAATCACCTTCTGTCTTAGACTGTTTATTATTAAATTCTATAACTTCAGCTGTTTTCTTCTCTCTCTCTTTCATCAAAGTTTCCAGTTCAGCCTGCACTTTACTTGCGTATTCAAGGTCAAAAGAGGCTAAAGCGTTTGCTTTGACTGACTCTAGCTGAATTATTTCATTATCAATTTTTTCTAGTTCTAAAGTTGTTGCTGATTCCAAAGAACTTATCTGCGATGCTTTGGCATTCTCTGTTTCAGAAATCTTGTTCATCACTATTGAGGACCTGCCTAAACCTCGCTTAATCGCTTGATTGCTAATGCTCTCAATTACTCCTGTATACGCCTTGTCTATAGATTCAAGTGCAGTCTGCTGTGATGTTGTTAAGCTATCTTTTGATTCCATCAGACTACTTCTTAAGCTCTCGATATTATTCTTAATAGCTTCTGAACCTTGGATATATTCTGCTTCATACTTCGAATTTGCATAACTTTCTAACTCCTTATCATCAGGTGGATTGTAGGATAATCTTTCCAGCTCAAGTCTATCTGGCAATTCAGCTATCCTAGAATCAACTTCTTCTATACCTATTTTTGCATACGCACTTTCTACCTCTTTGAGCTGCTCCATAAGCAATTCTTCTTGTGCGTTATAATCATCTAAATACTTAGTCATTTATTTCCTCCTTATCAATAATTCTTATTCTGTCTTGCCATACAATAATAGCTTTGTTCCCAACATATGCCAAAACATCAGCATATATAAATGGAGTCACTTCATCAGATTTGTAATACTTATCCTTGTCCTTAGAATATATTTTCATTTCACCACTTTCTATTGCAATTGTAGGTGTAAATTTTCTGCTTATTGTAGTAGTTGTGACAACTTCTATTCCACCGCTTTCAGATTCATAAATGCACTTCCACACACCACTAGATAGTTTATATAGTACCCCCAACTGACCAACTCCTATTACCAACATAACGCTTTCTTCGGTAACTCTTTCGGCAATACTCGCTCCGCTAGTACCATAAGTAATTCGCCACATTGCATTATCTGTATCTGTGTAATATAACCTATAATAATTAGAGCTTATTTGTGCCTTACTAAGTGTAACAGATGTTGCGTTTGTTGATATTGTAGACACTATTCCATTGTCATCTATAGAAAGCGTATTATCATTTATATCCGCTCTTACAATGTGTTCTATTCCTGAATTATATGAGACTGTACTTCTCATATCGAAACTACAAACTTGTATTTCGGGGTTACTAGCGTTAGGGTCTAACATATACATTGCATTATCTTCTCCCTCTAGGTATACATAATTATCCACATAATCAACGCCCCGATAGATGTATCTCATATTTGCACACTTGATACCTTCCGCATACAGAGAGATAATTACATTGTCAGTATAACTTGTGTCGAAATGCAAGCTGATAATATGCGCTGAACGGCTACTGATTAAATCGGTTTTGATAGCAATTTTGTTTGAATTAGAAATATCAATAATGAAGTTATCCAGTTTAGTAATCACTTGCATCTCAGAAGTCAATTCAATCATAATGGCAACTCTCTTACCAGTAGCCTTGAAGCGATATTTCAATTCCCCATTAGAACCTTGCTCAATATAATCAATTCTGCCACTATCTGACATAAGGCTCTGCATATTCGTATTCAATCCTGTTACTGCTAAATATGTATTCTTCAACCACTCCATATAACACCTCACACAATATCCACTTCGAGCGTGATACCTCTTATCTCCGCATTTTTCTCATCAGTCATTATACATACTGCAACATTTTCCGCACAGATATTTACATCCAAAGTCGAAATCTTATAACTACCCCTTACGAAATAATCATAAGTTTTGTCATCGGCAATCAATCTTACTTTCGCATTGTATTTGGTATTTATTAAGATTTTTCTTATAACTTTTTCGCCACTATAACCCAAATCACTAACCGACGTCCTATAATATTTTGGAAGTGCGACTGTCTGAACACTTCCACATTCGCTAATCATATATATCCTACCACTTGTCCCCGTAGCAAATCCTACAAAAAGCTCATCCGCATTTTCCACATTTACGGGCATAAAACAGCTTATTTCAATACCTCTAGTAAGATTCACTGTGCCGGCTTTGATATCAAATATAAGCATAGAATTGTTAATTGTGCCTTCCACATTCTCGGATAATATTTTTATATCATCTTCATAATCAATTACTGTCGCTAGATAGTATTTACCATGATGATAACTTGCTATTGATTCATTCTTATTGGTAATTTGCCCTGTTATATTATCTAATATTTTGGTTGTGGATACGCCATAAAATACATACAATCCATCATCAGCAAGATATATTACTCTATCCCCGCACACCGCCACTGTTTCTGCATATATTTTGCCAGAAGTAACAACCAGATTAGACATAGAAAACTCATTCTGATCACCATACGCAACTAGTCTATTGATTCCATAATCACGAAACACATAAACGCTATCAATATAATTAATCACCCTTAACGCTCTTCCATAATTATCATTGAATTGTATAAAGCCGCCCTCATACTCACTAACATTCCAATTAGTCGGATTATAGTCATCGGAAAACCATATTTCATTCTGTTCACCTTGTGTAGTCGCATATAATCTTTCATAATGCACACACATAGATTTAATCTTAGGCGCATTAGATATATATGTTGGTTCATCTATACCGT
>CAZKXV010000198.1:0-3296 GCA_964556835.1 uncultured Clostridia bacterium | reverse complement strand
TTGGCGAATTGGCAAATTGGCGTATTGTCATGGGGACAGGAACTTTCCTGTCCCCGTGACAAGAGCAAGAGACAAACCAAAACCCTTTGACCTAAGCCAAAGGGTTATAATTAATCTCTACTATAAGCATTCTGCTATACTAAATTATTTATTTATATAGTCAATTACATCTTGTACTGTCTTCAAGTCTTTTATCTCTTCATCTCTTACAATAACTTGATATTCTTCTTCTAATGTTACTAGCATATCAAGAATATCCAAACTATTTGCTTTCAAGTCTTCAGTGAACCTTGATTCAGGCTTAATCACATCTTCATCAACACCTAGAGCCTCAGCTAATAGTTTAATAAATTTCTCTTCCATAATAATCACCTCTTATTGATTTTTTTCTTTATAATACATACAATTATACATTATCTACAATACTAAAGTCAACCTTTACATTACCTTCACTCACTACACATACCAAATGGTTATCTATCAAGTCATAGTACCTAATATTAATATTCTCACTCTTAATATGCTCCATAGTTACACGGGTATTGAGATTATATCCACGAAGTTTCGTATATGCCTCTTTCGCAGTCCATAGCATATAGAAAGCTTCAGCTTGTGCAACCTCGACATTCGCTATCTCTTCAGGGCTGAACCACCTTTTCGCAAATCTTAAGTAATCTCTATCCTTAATTAACTCAATATCTGCGCCAACTGGTGTATCACAAATAGCTATAATAATATAATCAGCCGAATGAGAAACACTGAAATGCACATCGTGACATAACAAATAAGGCTTACCGTTAGGAGTACGATGAATAACAATCTCGTCTTCAGGGATAAGCAAATAGTCAGCTAGACAAGCGACTAGGAAACCTTCAGTTGGAATTCTTCTATGTATGTATACTATCATAATAGGCACATTATACAATAGATATATATAGAAGTCAATAGGGAATTTTGATAATAAAATGAATAAAATGTACAAAAAAACCCGATGAAGTAGAAAATTTTCATCCCTGCTTAACACAGGTGGGTGATCTGTATGGTCACTCAGCAGTCCTCTTAATACCATAAATGGTGAGGCTTTGCCTTCGTTTCCATAACTCCAATCTCCCGAATTAATATTGAGGGAAAAACTATCTACCTATTCGCCATCGGGTTATATTGATATAATACCACATAAATTGATTGTAGTCAATAGGCAATTTTTTCAAATTATCATTTTTTTGTAGTAGCGAATTGTCACGGGGACAGGTTTGGCGTATTGTCATGGGGACAGGACAGGTCCTGTCCCCTTGACAATAGCAAGAGCCTTATCCGTTGTTATTAATTGTCATGGGGACACGACAGAGTCATGTCCCCTTGACAATAGACAATAGACAGAGTCATGTCCCCTTGACAATAGACAAGAGCCTTATCCGTTGCTATCGCAAATTAGCGCATTGTCAGGGGGACAGGTTTGGCGTATTGTCATGGGGACAGGACAGGTCCTGTCCCCGTGACAAGAGCTTTATCCGTTGTTATTAATTGTCAGGGGGACAGGAAAGTTCCTGTCCCCTTGACAATAAACAATAGACAGAGTCATGTCCCCTTGACAATAGACAAGAGACAATAGACAACTCACCCCCCCCCGTGACAATGAAAGGTCATAATATAGTTGTTGACAGCCATTTATGCTTATGTTATAATGAAAATATCTTTACGAGTAAGACATATTAGGAGAGAGATTATGTACCAAAGAACGTGCGGAGTATTATTGAATATTAGTTCTATGGCTGGGAATTTTGGGATAGGAGATTTCAACAAATCTATTTATGACTTTGCCCAAGTTTTTCTAGACATAGGAATTCATATGTGGCAAGTATTACCTATAACAACTATTGGAATGGGCAATTCGCCCTATTCTGGCATAAGCCTTATGGCTGGCAACTACTTATATATAGACCCATACCAACTGCTAGAAGAAGGACTTCTTACAAATAAAGAAATTGATGCAGTCAAGTACTACGGGGATACATACCTAGTCAATTATGAACACGCAAAATGGGCTAAGACTACTTTACTACATAAGGCATTTAGTAGATTTCAAATGAATGATGACATAGCTAAGTTTATCAAGGATAATAAGAATTGGCTTGAAGATTATGCTTTGTATATGTCGCTAAGACACGACAATTCAGAAGAATGTTGGAGCAAGTGGGACAAAAAATACAGATTTAGAGACAAAGACGCATTAAGTGAGTATATCCGTGACAATGCTGAAAAAATAGAATATTACTATTATGAGCAATACACTTTCTTCAAGCAATGGTATAAGATTAAGTCAGACTTAAACGAATGGGGAATAGGAATTATTGGAGATATCCCTATCTACCCTAGCTATGACAGTGTAGATGTATGGGCAAATACTTCAGAGTACCAACTGCATAAGAAAACACTAGCAATGACAGCAGTTGCAGGAGTTCCACCCGATTACTTCTCAGAAGAAGGACAGCTATGGAACAATCCGCTCTACAACTATAAAGAAATGGAAAAGAACGGTTATAATACTTTTATAACAAGGTTCAAGCACTTATTTGCTATGTATGATGTTACTAGAATTGACCATTTTAGAGGCTTCTATAAGTATTGGAGTGTGCCTATCGAAAGCAATTCTGCGAAAAATGGCAAGTGGTGTAAAGGGCCTCAAATGGATTTATTCTGTAGAATTAAGAATGAGCAAATTATTGCTGAAGACTTAGGTATTATCGATGATGAAGTCAGAGAATTCTTGAAAGCTACTGGCTACTCTGGAATGAAAGTTATGCAATTTGGGTTCTTAGATAATGATAGTGTACATCTACCTCATCATTACTCAGAAAACTGCGTAGCATATACGGGTACGCACGATAACGACACATCACTAGGTTGGTTATACAAGTTAGATGAGCAAACAAGAAATTACATTCTGCACTACTGCTCGGTCGACTTTCAAGGCTGGGGTGCTGGTGGCGGGTCTTGCCCTGCAACACTTGGAATGATAAAAATGCTAATTGCAAGTAGTGCAAGACTTGCGGTTATACCTTTTCAAGATTTATGCGGATATGGTTCGGATACTAGAATGAATGTACCTGCTGAAGCGTTTGGTAATTGGAGATTTAGAGCCACATACAATGCACTAGCTGCTATAAACACATCGAAGATAGCGGATATGAACAGCACTTATGGTAGAAATAGACCCTTTATAAAAAAATAGTGATTATTATGATGTGAACCCTATTTCACGGACAGGTAAATAAAAAAGCCTGTATGATAGATGA
>CAZKXV010000197.1:0-3301 GCA_964556835.1 uncultured Clostridia bacterium | reverse complement strand
CTACAAGCAGCATATTCACTTTGGAAAGAACAATCTTCATTCAACTTAACATTCGCTTCAGCAATGATAAATTGGTCCTCATCATAGGCATCAAGATAAATAATTTCGTTAGTAACAATACCTCTTTTCTTATCAATAACTCTATAAGGAGATTCAATAAACCCATAATTATTAACTATCGCATAAGTAGCCAAAGAGGAAATAAGACCAATGTTTTGTCCTTCAGGAGTCTCTATAGGACACATTCTACCATAATGAGAGTGATGCACGTCACGAACATCAAAGCCCGCTCTTTCTCTATTTAAACCACCTGGTCCTAGAGCAGATAACTTCCTCTTATGAGTAAGTCCAGCGATAGGATTAGGCTGATCCATAAACTGTGATAATTGTGAAGAACCGAAGAATTCACGAATAGCAGCTGTAACAGGTCTAATATTGATTAAAGAAGCAGGATTAATTTCTTTTTCCTTATCTTCTTGTATGATACTCATTCTTTCTTTGATAACTCTTTCTAATCTACCAAGCCCGATACGGAATTGATTCTGCAATAATTCGCCAACTGATCTAATACGGCGATTAGCAAGATGGTCAATATTATCAATATCCCCAAAATCATAACGAAGCCCAACAATATAATTAATAGTAGCTATTATGTCATCAACAGTTATATTCTTAACAAAAAGCCTTTCTGCATTAGCTTGAATGGCAATCTCAAGTTCTTCTGGAGTCTTATTCTGTGAAAGAATGCTTTCAAGAACAGGATAATGTACATCTTCAAGAATACCATACTGAATACAATCAAATGGAACAAACTTACTAATATTTACAGTAGCATTACCAATAATTTTGAAAGTATGACCATCAGGACGAACAACGTACACTTCATTAAGTCCGCTGTCTTTAATCTCAATAGCTTTTTCTTTAGTAATAACATCGCCCTTAGAAGCTAGTACTTCACCATCAGGAGAAATAGCGTCTTGAGCCAATGTCAATCCAGTTAATCTGTAAGTAAGCCCAATTTTCTTATTGAACTTATAACGACCAACTTGCATCAAGTCATATCTTCTAGGTTCAAAGAAAAGATTATTAATCAAAGTATTAATACCCTCAGCAGTAGGAACTTCACCCGGGCGTTGCTTCTTATAAAACTCTAATTTGGCATTATCAATATCTTTAATAGTATCTTTTTCTATAGTATTGCAGAAAAACTCATCATTGCCAAACAATGCTTTAAGCTCTTCATCTGTACCTATACCAAGCACTCTCAATAGCATAGAAGCTGAAATCTTCTTATTGCGATCAACCTTAACTTGAAGAATCCCTTGAGCATCTTGCTCAAACTCTAGCCACGCACCACGATTAGGAATAACAGTACAACTATAGACGAATTTACCCTCTTTTTTATCACGCTCACTTGAACAATATACACCAGGGCTACGGACTAATTGACTTACAACCACACGTTCAGCGCCATTGATAACAAAAGAACCATTGTCAGTCATCAAAGGCATATCACCCATAAAGACTTCTTGTTCGACTACTTCTCCTGTCTCAAGAGTAGTGAGTCTAACTTTGACCTTCAATTGCCTAAAATATGTTGTATCACGGTCCTTACATTCTTTAACCGAATACTTAGGCTCTCCGACAAAGCGATGTGAAACAAACTCAAGTTTACGTTTACCGCTAAAATCGTTGATAGGGGAAAAGTCATGCAGAGCATCGCTGATGCCTGTTTCTAAGAATTGTTTATAAGAATCTTTTTGAACTTCTATAAAATACGGAATTTCAAGCGTTTCCTTAATCTGAGAAAAACTCATTCTTTCGACTTTACCACATTTGATTTTGTGAATCCTCTGGCTTTTGGACATAAATAATTTTACACTCCTTCAAATAATTGGTTTAATAAGTAAAAAAAGCAATAACCCCCCACCCCGCAAAATAACCTTGCAGGAGGAGAAAAAACTCGTTTACACTATTCTAACGCATTCTACATTATAGATATCAACGTGTCAAATGTCAACTAAAATAATTACCTAAATAGATATTTTTGTTTAGTCATGAAAAAACTGGGCATTAACCACCGAAACGAAGCTATTTACACCCTATTAAATAAATTATACTATAAACAACCTTATTTGTCAAGACCAAATTTTTTCTTTATTATTCATAAAACAATACAAGGACAGAATATAAAGAAAGACTTAACTTATAAATCAATTTCTGTATAACTAAGTTATGAAGCGATAGCGATTCCTTATTAAGTCCGACTGAAAACTTTTAAAAAAAGCTTTCACGTTTGGTCGGAATAGTTCAAGGGCAGACCGTAAACTGAAGAAAACAAGCAATATGCTTGTTTTCTGACATAAAAGGTCTAGCCTTTGAACAATGGTACACCCGACAGGGTTCGAACCTGCGACCTCCAGAATCGGAATCTGACACTCTAATCCAACTGAGCTACGGATGTATATCTTAAGCATTATATCACAAAGATAATAAGGAAGCAAAAAAATATAGGATTAATTAAAAAAACCATTTTTCCGAGCATATTTAGATAATAAAGATATTTTTTGATTATCACTTTTCTGATATTAATTGCGTTAGAAATAGTGCTTCTATATTCTTGCCTTTAATGCTTAACACTATTCTATAAAAAATGTAAATACTTTACTGTTGTTATGTTTATGTTTATTCACTTTATTTTTAATAAAATAGGGCAAGAATAATATGCTTGCCCTAAATAATTATATTTTCTTAATCCTTAATCAGTATTATTTACAATCAACTGTATTCATATAACACATTAAATCAACAACCTTGTTGCTATAACCCCATTCGTTGTCATACCAAGCAATTAGTTTCACAAAAGTAGGTGAAAGCATAATTCCTGCTTTCGCATCGAAATTAGAAGTTTTTTCTTCATGAATAAAGTCAGAAGATACTACCATATCTTCAGTATAGCCCAAAATGTTCTTCATTTCTTCACTTTCTGAAGCTTTCTTTACAGTTGCACAAATTTCTTCATAAGTTGTTTCTTTCTTAAGCTTAACAGTAAGATCTACAACAGATACATCCAAAGTTGGAACTCTAAAAGCCATACCAGTTAGAAAACCATTAAGCTTAGGAATAACAACGCCAACAGCCTTTGCCGCACCAGTAGAAGCAGGGATGATATTATTATTAACAGCACGACCATCTCTCCAGCTTTTTCTTGATGGACCATCTACAGTTTTCTGAGTTGCAGTACTTGCATGAACAGTAGTCATAAGACCTTCAACTATACCAAAATTATCATCAATAACTT
>CAZKXV010000196.1:0-3314 GCA_964556835.1 uncultured Clostridia bacterium | reverse complement strand
CTTAATATTATCAGTATCAGTATCTACCATATCAATCATCTTATATTTACTCAAAGGTGCTTTAATATCCATAGAAATATAATCTATCAATTTATTTTCTATTAAAGATTTCACTACCTCAGGTTTAGTGCCATTGGTATCGAGTTTCACTAATAATCCATAATTCTTAATCTCTCTAATAAAATTTGTTATATCTTGTTGCAAGGTCGGCTCACCGCCACTAACACATACCGCATCTATGAAACCTATTCGACCTTTGATATCTGCTAGCACTTCATCTACGGGCATAATATCTATAGGTTCACCGCCTAATATATGCCTATTATGACAATACCAACAATTCATATTACAACCGCCAGTATATACCATATATGTGATTTTGCCTTTCATATCTACAAAAGAATTCGGTGTTATCCCTGCTATTAGAAATTTCATTATCCTTCGCTCCCTTATAATTGTTCCTATAATTTTATAAACGCTTACCAGTTATGGTAAGCGGATATAATCTATTCATACTGTGTTATTATTTCTACCTTATTTTTGGAGCAATTACATTATCTGCTCTTTCTTAATAACATATTTAACACGTTGTCTATATTCTTCTCTCTTTCCTTTATTGAAGTTCTTAACAGGTCTAAGGTAACCAGTAACTCTTGTATATACTTCTGTTTCCTCACCACATTCAGGACAAATGAAATGTTCACCTGCTATATATCCATGATTGTTACAAATACTAAATGTTGGAGTAATTGAAATATATGGCATACTAGATTGATTGAAAATTTTGCGTATTAGTGCCTTGACAACTTCAGGGTCTTCTACTCTTTCACCTAGATATAGATGTTGAACAGTTCCGCCAGTATAAAGCGATTGCACTTCATCTTGAAGTCTCACAGTTTCAAGAATATCATCTGTATAACCTACAGGCAACTGAGTACTATTTGTATAATACTTTTCTAGCTCGCCCGCTTGAATGATATCAGGGAATTTCTTTAAGTCAGCTTGTGCAAATCTATAACTAGTTCCTTCCGCAGGAGTAGCTTCTAAGTTGTACATATGACCTGTCTCATTCTGGAAATCAAGCATCAAACTTCTTAATTCGTTCATAACATCTATAGATAACTGAACGCCTTCTGGAGTTGTGGTATCACTACCATTGAAATTGAGTAACATTTCGTTCATTCCAACTATACCGATAGTATTAAAATGATTGAACCAATATTGATTAGTTCTCTCTTTCACTCTCCTTAAATAGTGAGTGGAATATGGGTATAGATTCTGATTAGATTGATGCTCAATAATCTTGCGTTTTATCTCAAGTGCCTCTTTACCTAGATATGCTAGCTCTCTCAACTTGTCGAAAAGCTCACCTTTAGTGTTAGAAGTGTATCCAATTCTTGGCAAATTTATTGTAACTATACCTATTGAACCAGTAAGAGGATTAGACCCGAACAAACCACCGCCTCTCTTCTTAAGTGCAGTAGTATCTAATCTTAGTCTGCAACACATTGAAACAGCATCATCGGGAGATAAGTCACTATTCACATAATTAGCAAAATATGGAATACCGTACTTGCAAGTCATTTTCATTATAGCATCAACGACAGGCGTATTCCAATCGAAGTCTTTGGTAATATTAATTGTAGGAATAGGGAAAGTAAAGACTCTGCCTTTCGAATCACCTTCTAACATAACCTCACAAAAAGCTAAATTAAAAATATCCATTTCTTTCTGATAATCGCCATAAGCTGTATCTAAGAACTTGCCACCTAATACAACAGCTTCTTTTTCTAATGTTTTTGGCACTTTGATATCAAGTGTAACATTGCTGAAAGGACATTGGAAACCCACTCTTGTAGGAACATTTATATTGAATACAAATTCTTGTATACACTGTTTAACCTCTTGAAAAGTCATATTATCTTTTCTGATAAAAGGAGCACAATAAGTATCGAAACTCGACCATGCTTGAGCGCCTGCAGTCTCGCCTTGAGTTGTGAAAGTGGAGTTGACTAATTGTCCTAAGAAAGAACGTAAGTGCTTAGCAGGACCACTTTCGACCTTACCTTCAACACCACCAAAACCTTCTTCAAGAAGTTGTTTGATATCCCAACCTGCACAGTAGGGTCCAAAAAAACCTAAATCATGCAGATGTAAGTCGCCATCTATATGAGCTTTCCTAATATAATTAGGATAAATCTTATGCAACCAATAATTTTTAGTAAATGCTTCTCTAATATAATTATTTAAGCCATTTACACTCTTTTGCATATTTGCATTCTCTTTGATATTCCAGTCAGCATCTTGCAGGTAGTCCTCGAACATATTTGCTGTCTTATTAATTAGTGCATTCAATTCTCTAGTATCTTTGTGCTTTTCTCTATATAGTATAAATGCCTTAACTGTCTGAGCATGACCATTTTCTACGAGAACCTTTTCCACTGCATCTTGTATCTGTTCTACGTTAGGAATAGAATCACTGTATAATCTATTGAGTACTACAACGACCTCATCCGTAAGTGTCTCTGCCAAAACTCTATTTGTACCACCACAAGCAATAGCTGCATTAAATATTGCATCAGCTACCTTTTTACGATCAAATCTTACCACTCTACCATCTCTCTTAACCAGTTCTTTTATCATTCTTAATATCTCCTATAACATAATTTGCATAAAAAGGTCGAAAAATGTAATAATTTCTCCCTACTTCAACAGCGGACTTTCATTTTATCACAACTATATATAGTTGTCAAGCCTTTTTTTTATACTATATATTGTGGTTTTTGAAAAATTCTTCTATAACTCCGACAAATAAAGGGATAAGTGTAATATAAATATTTTTTATTCTTGGCTCATCACCGAACAATTAATCTATCTTTAATAATTTCAAGACTAATACTATATATTGTATTACAATTATTAAATTAGGCACAATATATAGTATCTAGAAAGCCCCGTAAAGGACTTTTTATATTATCCTATCCATTTATATGATTATTGGAGTTATGCCGATTCTTGAAGCATATCAGCACCCACAATGCTATCTTCGCTCGAAAAACTAATGCCCGCAACAAATCTCATATTACCATCAACATCAACTTCAACTAGAATGTTACTTGCCAAATCAGTGCGAAAGATATATTCTACTCCATTATCCACCAATCTATCAAGTGCCTCTTGTCTAGGATGCTCGTGTGAATTGCCTGTACCACAACTAATAAGCGCATATTCTGGCTGAATAATATCCAACAAAAATTCATTACTACTACCTGCACTCCCATGATGTCCAACTTTAAGAATATCTACATCAAAAG
>CAZKXV010000195.1:0-3315 GCA_964556835.1 uncultured Clostridia bacterium | reverse complement strand
TTAGTTGAATAGTTTAGTATTGTGTGGTAATATATCAATATGTTATTTGCAGGTATAACTCTTAATATTTTTGCTTCAATTATAGCACTATTAATATGTGGGCTATGTGTCTATGCAATTAGAATTCTTCTAGGTCTTAAGAACAGACTAAATACTTCTATTGTGCTTATTCCCCTTTACAAGAACAAATTATTTGCTATACTGAGTTGTTTATTCATTTTTGCAATGATGATTTGGTGCTTTATAGGCTTCTTTAGTTATACTGATTCATTAATATATTTAATTAATCTTTTTGTGGCACTAATTGCAATTTTCATATTGCTTATTTATGTAACAATCCAAAGATTTGCTGTCACTGATTCAGGAATAATTGTGCCTTGTCGTTTTATTGACTGGTTGGAATTCTGCGATTTTGAAATTGACGGTTCAAGCGTATATTTTACTGGTGACAAGAATGGTTTCTATAGCTTAACATCAACTACAATTAAGATGTCTTTCAACCCATCTGACCTTAATAAACTTGAGATAATTTTAACTAAAAACCGAAAGAAAATAACTTAATCTATATAGTTTTTCTATTCTATATTGCATTTTAATCGCATACATTTAATTGATAATGTATGTGTTTTATACTGTCGACAAAACATCTGTTTTTTCAACAAATTATGTCAAATTATTACGCATATAATAATATATCATTGAGGTAAGCAAAAGTGTTCTTGGTTCTTAGCAGAAAAAGATTATTCAATTTTGTGGTATTGGTTGTAATTGTGGTGGTATTTCTAGTATTCGGTTTCGTATATTTATCGACTACAACATATGTTGCGAAAGAACCTAGACTTATCCCTGTGTATAATGTCGAAACCACTGAGAAAGTAATCGCCTTTACATTTGATGCGGCTTGGGGAGCAGACAAAACAGAAGACATTCTAAATATCCTTGATTCTTATGATGTTAGTGCAACATTTTTCCTTGTAGGATTTTGGGTAGCTAAATATCCTGATATGGTGAAAGAAATTGATGAAAGAGGTATGCTCATAGGAAACCATAGCAATAATCACTTAAATATGACTGTTATTGATAGAGCAAATATGGAACTGGAAATTGATAGGGTAAACTTAGAAATTAAGGAGCTAACTGGCAAAGAACCGATATTTTTCAGAGCGCCATATGGAGCATATAACAATGAATTGATTAAGTGCGTGACAGATAACGGTATGGTACCTATTCAATGGGATGTTGATTCGCTTGATTGGAAAGGACTAAGAGCAAAAGAGATTAAGGGTAGAGTATTAGATAAAGTTAAATGCGGGTCAATAGTCTTATTTCATAACAATAGCGATAATATAACGGAAGCATTGCCAATTATATTAGTAGAATTAATTAGTCAGGGGTATTCTTTTAAGACACTAGATGAGTTGGTATTAACAGAAAATTACTATGTCGATAATCAAGGCGTTCAACACGCAAATTAAAAAACTTTAAAGAGGAGAATAATATGAACTATGAGCAAATGAATAATAATAGAGTGGTTTTAGCAGGAAGAATTGCAAGTGAACTGATGTTTTCACATAAAGTGCAAGAGGAAGGATTCTTTGAAAGCACTATTGAAGTACCTAGACTGTCTGATAAAAGTGATATTATACCAATCACCATATCTGAGCGACTAATTACTGATAATATGTTGGAAATAGGTTCGGAAATAGCACTTGCTGGGCAGTTTAGAAGTTATAATAAACAAGAAAAGACAAGGAATAGACTAATACTTACAGTATTTATGCGTGAGATTCTAGAAGATGTGGTTCCGCCTTGTAATGAAATAGAACTGAATGGATATATTTGCAAGCCGCCTATATATCGTACAACACCATTTAATCGTGAAATATGTGATATATTGCTTGCGGTGAATAGAGCATATAATAAGTCGGATTATATTCCTTGTATCGCTTGGGGTCGTAATGCAAGATTTATTAGTAATTGCGAAGTTGGAGATAAGGTTACTATAATCGGTAGAATACAGAGCAGAACATATCAAAAACAGTTAAGTAATGGAGAATTAGAAATACGTACTGCTTATGAGGTATCTATCGGAAGAATTATGAATACAAATAGTAATATAGGATTATAAGAAATTATTTTGTTATAGTCTTGAAAGAGGGGGCAGAATAATAGAGTAGTGAAGCTACTCTATTATTCTATATTGCTTTATATTATGTGCTTTACAGATAGCCATTAATGTGCTAAAATAGACATATGATAACAAGAGAACAACTAAAGTTGAATATGAGTTCATTTATGGAACGAGTGGCACAAAGTGCAAGTCAGGTATCGTGTAAGGCTAGTGACATTTGCATAGTACCAGCCATTAAGAGACAACAAGATGATATAGTAGAGATGTTAGCTGAACTTGGCATATCAAACGTAGGCGAGAATAGAGTTCAAGAGATGATGTCTAAGTATAATAGCGAATTGCCTATGAACTGGCATTTTATAGGCAGACTTCAGACAAATAAAGTTAGATATATAATTGATAAAGTATCGCTATTTCATTCTTTGGACAGAATATCACTTGTGGACAAATTATCTAGTGAAGCAGCAAAATGTAATATTAGTGCAAATGCACTAATCGAAGTAAATATTGCCGAAGAACTATCTAAAGGCGGCGTAAGTCCAAAGGATACCTTAAGTTTTGTTCTTGAATGTGAGCGATTTGAAAATATCAATTTGCTTGGATTTATGAGCGTAATGCCACATCTTGAAAATACAGATAAATTGGAATATCACTACAAAAAGATATATGAATTATATATGGAAATTGGTAATATGAAAGGACTGAGTTTCAAGCATTTATCTGTAGGTATGAGCGATGATTTTGAATTAGCTATTAAATGCGGGGCAAATATGATTAGACCCGGTAGAATATTATTCGGAGAGAGGAACTAATATGAGAGGCGATAACGATTTTCCTAATGTTAGGAGAGATAATAACTTTGACAACCAATATGGTAGAAATAATGGAGATTCAATTTGGAACAAAAGTAAAATGCACTCCAAAGAAAACCTTGACTTTCCAGCCTCCGGACTTGAAGACAGTAATGTTATTATTACAGAACCTAGAACTAATGAGGATTTACAGAATATCATAGATAATTTGAAGAAAGGAGAGGCTGTTATAGTTGACTTGCAAAGTGTGGCTAATGACAGTTCGCAGAGAATTCTTGATATTCTAAGTGGTGCAGTTTATGGATTGAGTGGCAGTTTGGAAAGGTTGAAGGATAGAATGTTTATCTTAACTCCTGCAGGTGTATCAATTAA
>CAZKXV010000194.1:0-3364 GCA_964556835.1 uncultured Clostridia bacterium | reverse complement strand
AGAGGTTGTTATTCCAGCGAAATTCTTCGATTCTTTGACTACTACTCCAACTGCTGATCAAAGTGAAGCCTTAAGACGTCTTAACAAGGCAATATCTGCTCAATATGTAGATTATGATTAATATTATGAAGGAAACCTTTTATCCGAACTTCTAGATTATTATGAACAAACTTATGTAGATGACTACATTGCTGATAATCCTGTAACTGAAGTGCAAATTCAAGTTAGATATGAAGAAATGATAGCTGCAGAAAAATTAAGTTATGACAATGATGAAAATGCTTATGCAACTGCCTTAGGCTCTGACCCTTCGAGTCTTCTATATCACCCAGATTATGATGTCGCTACCGAAAAAGGATATTTTTATGTGAAGAATATTCTGCTCCCATTTAGTGATGAGCAGAAAGCATTATTATCTAGTGTTGAAGCAACAGGAAATTATACAGACGAGGCGATTGAAATTTATCGTTCAAGTTTAGCTAGTGAAATATTGGTTAATGTCTATAATGTAGATATTGGTGCTGATGATGAAGCAGATTATTTTGATACTGAATTAGATATAACCTTAGGCAGTGTTGTCGGTGGTTATGGTGTCGTTGATGACCCTCTAACTATTGATATTGATGAATCTATTGTCCCTGATGAAGTGAATTATGTATATCAAAGAGAAGATGTTCCACTTAATACTATTTTCCAGGAGATAGTAACAGACTTAAATGCAGCGACCACTCTTGAAGACTTAATCAAAGTATACGAGGATTGGACTTTCTTAGTAAATGAAGATGCTGGTGCATTTAAAGGAATTATATCAGATAGCACAGATTATTTAGTATCTCCAGAAGGCAAATCTTCAACTTACGTTACTGAATTTACTGATTTATCAAGAGGATTATTTGAATTGGGTGTAGGTGCATATGGCGGAGTAACAGGAGCTATTGTTGATGGTATAACTATAATAAATTACAATGCAGATTTGACATATTGCGTAACAGATTATGGTGTGCATATTGTCCTTGTAAGTGAAATACCTTTCGATTATGCGGTTGATAAGAATACAAATCAAGTTACGGTTAATGATGAAGGAATGCCACTTAAGACACTTGATTATAATGTTAATGATGAAGAAACAATTCGTGATATCATAAGAGAGACTTTAGAGAATGAATATGCGAAAACATATTATTCATATGACAGAAGAGAGTTCTTTAAGAGTTCTAGCGATAGTGTAGAAACTTATGAAAAGATTTATAAGGAACTGATGAAAGAGGCAGTTAAACTTGAAGAATTGGTAGCTGGAAGCTAGAAAAATACTAGATAATAGAATAATTACAAATTATAAGTCCAACTTTATTGAAGTTGGACTTATTGTTATAAAGTGCAGTTATATACTAATTTATCTATTTATTATTAAGGGCATAGTGGTATATAGCGATAACGGTCTTAGCATCATTTATTTCTCCGCTGATAACCAGCTCTAATGCTTTGTTAAAAGGCATTCTAACTAATTCTACAAATTCATCTTCGTCTAAATTTATCTCTCCATGAGTAATATCTGTAGCAGAAAATATGCTTATAATCTCACTGCTATATCCGCAAGTTGGATATATTGTATGTATTAGTTTGCACTTGCCTGCTATAAGTCCCGTTTCTTCTTGTAACTCACGTATTGCACAATAGGCAGGGTCTTCCCCAATGGTGAGCTTGCCTGCCGGTATTTCAAGAATAGATTTATTGTAAGCATATCTATACTGCATAACTAGGTATATAGTATCATTCTTATCAACTACTAGAATTCCTGCGCCCCCGGAATGTTCTACTATTTCACGAAATGCAACTTCACCATTTGGAAGCTCTATCGTGTCTGCTCTAAGGCTTAGAATTCTGCCTTTATATATAGTTCTTTTCTCTAATAGTTTTTCAGTTAATTTACTCATATTTATATCCTTTGTTCCTATGATTATATCACAAATGACCGTATAGATACGGTCATTTGATTGAATATTAATTATTACTTTCTACTAAGTTATTTCTTAGGAGCAGTTTTTGGTGCTGTTTCTTTCTTAACAGCAGGTTTAGCAGGAGCAGCTTTAGTAGCTGGAGCTTTCTTAGCAGCAGGTTTAGCAGGAGCAGCTTTTGGTGCTGACTCTTTCTTCACTACAGGTTTAGCAGGAGCAGCTTTAGTAGCTGGAGCTTTCTTAACAACAGGTTTTTCAACTTCCTTTTCAGGAGTAGGTTTAACTTCTTCTGTCTTAGGAGCAGGTTTAGGGTCTTCTTTCTTAGGAGCAGTTTTGGAACTCCATATCTTATCTATTATAGCTAGGTCTTCTCTTACTTGGGTAGCAGGGTCAGAGTCTGGGAACTTCTCAGGATAACAAGCTTGCATAGTAGTCTCAATTCCTTTTTTCACATCAAGACTAGTATTAAAGCCTAGTTCTTTGTATCCTAGTTCGTCCATTACTTTCTGGATAGTTTCAGGAGAATAATACATATTTCTTGCTTGAATATCAGGCATTAATTTAGCATAATTGAGTCCGCCTTCTTTACCTTTCTTCTTCTCAGAGCTATTTATAACAACTCCACCTAGGTAAGCCATCCAAGTAGGTATTGTGATTATTTTCTTCTTATTGCCTATAGCATCATACATAGTCCTAATCATTTCTTTATATTTCATATTTGTAACGCCAATAGGATATCTGCCACCATGCTTGCCGTTCAATGTTGCCGCTACAACTGCTTCAGCTATACCACGAACATGTATCATAACTGTGCCACCCTTAGGGAAGAATACTGCTGGCAATTTCTCAAATCTATCTAAGAAAACCGATTTCCATAGAGGCTCTCTGCCTGGCATACTACCGAATATATAGGGGAGTTCAAGGATTACAACTTCGAATTCGCCTTCTTTACCTTCATTTATACAAGCAGCAGCTTGTTCAACTCTAACACGAATATATGGATGATTTTTCGCTAACTTTCCATCAAATTCAGGTTGTCTATTGAAATAAGCAAAATAACTATTCATAACTACACATTTCTTGCAGCCAGCACGTTTAGCTGCTCTTACTGCTTTAGTACATTGTGTAACTAATTTATCATAGAAGAAATCATAAGAAGGAGCATCAGGTGTAAATCTATCATCAGGACCAATACCATATACCATCGCATCATGACCTTTAAGCACCTCAACGATTTCATCTTCTGAGGCAGTGAAAACATTTAGGTCCTCACTTATGATATTAACTTGTTTGGGGAACCAATCTCCGAGTTTCACATCAGGAATAGAAGCAGAGCTGACAGCTATGCCTTTCTTAAGGAATTCTAGACTTGAATAATAACCTAAAAACCCTGTTCCACCGAGTATAAA
>CAZKXV010000193.1:0-3369 GCA_964556835.1 uncultured Clostridia bacterium | reverse complement strand
ATTAATAAGTTGAATAACATATAAAAAACAAGTAATTGCAGCTAGTGCACTTACCACAAGTGCGAAATATGAATCACTATTAGAAAAAGCACCCAGCTTTACAAAGAAAACTATACCTCCTATAATAGCTATCATGGTTAGTATCATTCCAAGAATAATCCCCGTTTTTAATTCATCATTTTTCCGTACAGAAATTGGCTCCATAATCTTACTCCTTATAATAAAATATTTATTTATCTAAATAATATACCATAAAAAAATAATTTAAACAACTTGTTTAAATATAAATGGATAATAAAATATGACAGCATTTTTTCAATAGAAGTAAATCATATTATAAAGATGAAATAAATAAAATAGTTTAGCACTAAACTATATAAAAAATGAAAATATTATGTTTTGAGAAGGCATCTAATTTATAAAATATCTATTTATAGATCAGGTATAACATAAGACCCCTAACCTAATAATCAACTATACCGAGTTGACGACTCTCTTGACAATAATATATTGCAACTTTTATGCAAATTTGTATAATTTCTGCATAAATCTACTAAAACTGCATTATAAACTTCCAAAACTGCATAGGTACTTGAAATATTACAATGCATACAATATAATAAATAGATAAGGAGGATAATATTATGTATCATTTTAATTACGGATAATTATTTTCAAAGTATAAAATAAAAAAATCAAAATGTAATAATAATTGGAGGGAAATTTTGAAAAGAGAACAACTTATCATTAATCTATTTATTTCAACAATAATTATATGCGTATTAACTGTTAGTTGCACTTCTACTATCACTAAAGAAAAAGAGCAAATTCTTGAGCTGGGGTTTAATGGTAGTGTTGGAGAACCACATCCTGGAGATTGTATTGCTTGTTACAGCAATAAAACAGAATTTGACATTGACGAAGATATTACTATTAAATATTCTTATGGAAGTTTATTCGGAAGGTCTGAATCAAATTATCCATACATTACAATAAAATTATTTTTTTTCAATAATGATATTGAATCAACTTTAGACGAAATAGCACACCCCGATTTTAATTTTACTGAAGCTAATGGATTATACTTTCTCAAAAATATTGAGGCAGAAAAATATTATTCAGATGATTATAAGATAACCACAGAATTCCTAGATGAAGAAAGAATTGAGAAGGAATATCATTATAGCCACTCGGAAAATATTACTTTACCTAAAGAATTATTAAATAAAGATAATGGTAGAATTGTTTTAACAATAACTGAATACAACTCTAATGAGAATTACAAAATAGGAAGCGGCGGTCTTGCTCTCGCTTATAAAATCGAGAATGATAAAATTTACCTATCAAGCTAACCTTCTATTAATGATAATTAGGTAAAAAACAATAAAGGAAGGAGAAGAATTATGGAGAAAAAATATAAATTTTTTGTATGTATAGCGCTATTAATATCTTTATTAACTACTACTGTCAATTTATCCTGCTACGCTGATAAATTAATAAATATCAATACAGAAACTAAAATGATAAAAGATGCAAATGAACTAATAGATTGTGTAGAAAATACTGTAACATTGAAATACGCTAAAACACCATACAAATCAACAGAAATATTTCAAGTTGAGTTTATAGCTAATACAGAATTGAAGGATGATTATTCAAAAGAAATAATATATAATATCAAAACCTATGCTAATAGTTTTGAAATTATTTCTTCAAACGCCGATTATAAAAACAATACTATTACAGTAAGCCTGAAATATTTGAACGATGATACATATCCTATATTTACAATTGAAATACAATCAGGCAATGCCACTATCATTGGTAAAATATATGGATATAATACTAAATATGGCTTATTTATAAGCCCTAGTTCATATTATGCCGCGAGGGACAATTATTATACATATGCGATTGATAATAAAATAATTACAAAAGAAGAATACGAAGAAATTATAGCAATAGATAGCAGAAATGGCGTAAAAGAAGAAAGTTGGACTACATCTGCAGAGAATAGCGATAGTAAATCAAGAAATACATATGTGGCAGGAACTTTAAAATGGGAAGATGGTAATAGTATTGATCATCCACTTAAATACACAAAGATACAAATATATGATAAGGATGCAATTGGTAGTGATGATTTATTGGGTACTGTATATACTAACTCTACAGGTAATTATAGTTTTACTTTCCAAAATCAGCTTTTTGACCGACAAGATATTTATATAAAAGTTTATCCAGAAGGAGAAGGTACAAAAGTGCTAACTGATAATGGAAATGCATATATATATGTATCTCCAATAAGCAACAACGTATCTACGGGATCTACAACCCATAAGAATTTTACTGCCCATATGGATGAAGATGATATGCAAAAAGCTTTTCAAATATCACAATCAGTAATTTTTGCAGCAAAGTATGCAAAGCAAATGCATGACAATCCTATGAGTAATGTTGAAGTTTACTATCCCCATGGTACAGGTAACTGCAGTTATAGTTCAACATATAAAAGAATTAATATAACTGGAGCGAATTCATCTCATCCTGATGGATTACAATCATATGCTTCTTGGGATGTAATAATGCATGAATACGGTCACCATGTACAGCATGAATTAGACATAATACTTCATGATGGTTCTTCTCATGGTCCAGGATTAAATATTGCAGATCAATTATACAATAATAGAGCTAACAATGGTTATACAGAAGAAGAATGTAAAGAAATAGGTATGGGAATTGGTTGGTCTGAAGCATGGGCAACAGTTTTTGGGAATTTGGCACAATAATATTATGAAACCGAACTAACTAATATTGATTATGTTAATGATATTTCATATGACGCCTATAATGGTGTCAGTTTTAACTTAGCAGCAAATACCTATAATAATGGGGATTCCGATGAAGGAGCAATTATTAAGTTCCTATGGAATATGTATGATTCTAATAATTCAAGTATAGATAATGTAACGTTAGGACATGACGGATTTTGGGATGTTGCTGTAGATGATAATAATTTCGGAGATTTTACTAATACTTTATTGTTCTATGACTCTGATAATTATGTAACAAACTATGGATCGCTTTTAACTTTTAGTGGAATAGCCTCTAATATTGTATTTCCACTTACCTCTATGACACTATATTCTTACAACCTTCCAACATTTACTTGGTCTGCAGGAGGAGGAACTGGTCATTATTATAATAACAGTTTTTCTATTAGTTTTTATGATAGCTTAGGAAACAACATTATTTCATTTGTTGTTAATGGTTCATCTACAACAATTTCATATACTCTAACATCATTTCAATGGTCTCAAATTGTAAATGCACCGGGAAATAGCTTTACTATAGGTATGCTGTCTC
>CAZKXV010000192.1:0-3386 GCA_964556835.1 uncultured Clostridia bacterium | reverse complement strand
AACATCAATACATCCCAAAGAAGGTATTGCCAGTTCATCTTACCCGATATATGCTCTCTCCATTTCTGCATTATAGGTTTGCTATCAAAAAAACCTTCTCTTTTTATATCAGACTCTACTAATAGAGATTCTGCCCAATCATTTAAAGGGCCCCTGAGCCATTGACCAATAGGCAAGCCAAAACCCATCTTAGGCCGTTCAATCAAAGTGGGTGGTATATATTTATCTAGTATTTTTCTAAGCACAAATTTTGTAGAACTACCTTTTAATTTCATATTCATTGGCAGGCGCCATGCGAGCTCTATTAATTCATGATCTAAAAAAGGTGCACGCGATTCAAGGCTAACTGCCATTGAAGCCCTATCAACTTTTGTGAGAATATCATCTGGCAAATAAGTCACGGCATCTTTATACATCATCTCTTGAATAATATCGTGCGGAAAAATCCTTGAATCAGTATCTGTAACAATGGTCTTGGGTTCATTTGATTTATAAACCATTGATTGGGGATCGTCCCAATGGGTACGCAGACCTATATACATATCATAAGCAGATTTTGCAGATAGAACTCCTGCTAATTTATGCATCTTATCACCCGGGGTCTGGTGCCTAGAACCTTTGGGCAATGAATTGTCAAATTTACTAAAAATATTTTCCCACGATCTTGGAGATCCTAAAAGCAGTGCCTTGGCAATTACACCTCTAATACCCGGATTTAGCCATCCTATTTTTGACCATATATTTTTTACCCAATAGTGTCTATTATATCCTGAGAAAACCTCATCCCCCCCGTCACCTGATAAACTTACAGTCACCTTGTCACGGGTAAGTTGTGAAACCAAAAAAGTAGGTATTTGTGATGAATCTGCAAAAGGTTCATCATAAATATCTGCCAAACGCGGAACAACAGAAATAGCCTCTTCTGGAGTTACGTAAAATTCAGTATGATCTGTTCCTAAATGCTTAGCAATAAGTTTTGCATGCTCTGCTTCATTATAAGCTTGATCTTTAAATCCGATTGTAAAAGTCTTTATCGGTGTAGAGGAATTTTTCTGCATAAGCGCAGTTATTAAAGAAGAATCTATGCCGCCTGAAAGAAATACACCTAAAGGCACATCCGATTCCATGCGCATATTTACCGATTTGCTAAGCGCTTGCTCAACAGTATCCTGCAATTGGTCTGATGGCTGATCAAGAATATGCTCAATACCATTTGATGCTATATTAGATAATGACCAATATTTATCAACTGAATACTTTTTAGAAGCAAGATCTGCATAATTGAATTTAAGGATTGATGATGGGGGAAGTTTATAAATATTCTCATAAATAGAATGTGGTGCAGGAATACAGTTAAAACGCATATACAATGCTAGTGCATCACGGTTTATGCTATTTTTAAACCCAGGATAAACACGCATAGCTTTTAGTTCTGAAGCAAATAAAAAGGTGTTATTTGAAAAACCATAATACATAGGCTTCTGGCCTGTTCTATCACGAGCAAGACTTAAAATATGTTTTTTTCTGTCCCAGAGGGCAAATGCAAACATGCCATTAAACTTTTTTATAGCACTATCTACACCATAAGAACTAATAGCTGCTAGCATAATTTCAGTATCAGAATGACCTTTAAATTTAAATCCTTTTGATTCTAGCTCGTGTCTTAAGGTTTTAAAATTATAGATTTCGCCATTAAGGATAATTACATAACGGCCACAATGAGATAACATTGGCTGGTGTCCTGCAACTGAGGTGTCTATAATAGATAAGCGCCTGTGCCCCAAAGCAATGCCATGCTCTCCATTAACCCATATGCCCTTGTCATCCGGACCCCTATGACGTAAAGTGTCAGACATTTTTGTAACAATATCATTGATTCTCTTGGAATCACTATTTGATTGAGTTATAAATCCAGCTATCCCGCACATATCAGCTTTTTACCTCTTAAAAGAATAATTAATCCAGCTAAGTTCTCCTCTTGCTTTACAACAATGCACCCATCTCCAAAGTGCTGATGGAAAAAATGAAAAAGGATATAAAATAAAAAATTTCATATCTGTAAATTTATATGGTGCAAGCTTTTCTCTGGCGAGTTTAGCATTATTTTGATCCATAAATACTTCAACATACCAATACCCAAGTTTTGCTTTGTAATAATCTATCTACTCCTGATATATCTGTTTTATGGATACAATAAATAATAAACGGTTAATTTATATATAATGCCTTTGATTTAAAAAGAATGTGCAAAAAAATCAAAATCTCTATTCTGAATTACACTTTCTATCATACCCTAATCCCTTGCCCAAATAATGTTATTCTTTTTAGCTTGTAACGTATAATTTTTTATTTGATCTATGGTGAAATCCAACATACCCTTGCTTTTATCTTTATAATACTTCTCATACCATTTTGTAGTTATCTTTAAAGTACTAGCAAAAGATAACATAGCATGCCAATCTAATAGTTCTAATGCCTTTTTGCTTGATACCCTCAACAACCTAGTTTCTTTCAAAATATTCTTCTGATCCGAGTATGCCCATTTATTAGCGCCGCCAAAGTGCTTTGAAAACAACTTAATAAGATTATCAACTGTCTTACTTACTTTATAACTAGGACCAAAGTTAAAAGATTCTCCGTTAAATTTGCTAGATTGGGCAATTTTTGCACCCAACCATAAATATCCGCTAGTTGGCTCAAGAACATGCTGCCAAGGTCTAATAGATTTTGGGTTTCTAACATATACTGTTTTATTTTTGCTCCAAGCTCTAACGCAATCTGGAATTATTCTATCTACAGCCCAATCTCCTCCACCTATAACATTGCCTGCTCTTGCAGTGGCCATTCTAAAATTGTCTTTTGGTCTGTTGGCAAAAGACTTGAAATAAGCTTCACAAACTAATTCTGCACATGCCTTCGAAGCGCTATAGGGATCATCACCACCAAGCTGATCTGTTTCTGTATAGCAGCAACCGGAATTTAAATCCTTATAACATTTATCACTAGTTATTACTATAGCCACTGCATTTTTCGAAAAATTACGTACACATTCTAGAATATTGACAGTACCCATTATATTTGTTTCATAAGTAATTTTTGGATTCTTGTAAGAATAGCCAACTATGGGTTGAGCGGCTAAATGAAATATAAAATCAAAATTACATCTCTTGAATATTTTTTCTAAATATCCTATATCACGGATATCTCCATAAATATGCGTAACATGATCCTTCACATTGCAAGCAGAAAATAAGCTTGGTTTTGTGGGAATACCGTCAGAATATCCTATAACTTTTGCACCTAAAAGAGTTAGCCATAAAGATAACCAAGATCCTTTAAAACCGGTATTGCCAGTAATCAAGACCTTTTTGCCTCTGTAAGCATTC
>CAZKXV010000191.1:0-3386 GCA_964556835.1 uncultured Clostridia bacterium | reverse complement strand
GTTTATATACTAACCTCTTTTGAGATAGAATAGGTTTTATTCTTTTCTTTAGTGCTGGACACTGTTCAACCATTTCAACTGCTACATCAAATACTATACTTGCTTGTTGCCTATCAGCAGCACAACCATAAACCTCCGCACCCCATTCTCCATCACCGCAAGTTAGATATAAGGCAATCGCTGCAGCAAGTTCTGATTTTCCCTGTTTCTTAGGTATCTCTACATATGCTGTATTGTATTGCCTATATCCATTTTGTTTAACAGTTCCAAATATTTCTCTTATTATTTTATCTTGCCACGGTAATAGTTCAAAATTCTTACCATGCCATATACCCTTAGTATGTTTTAGTTGATTTATAAAACGAACGGCTCTCTCTGCTAAATCAGGTCGGTTTATCGGTGTAATAATATCATTCCTAATATTTCTTTTTGCCACCTAATCACCTCACTTAATAAAAGAAACACACCCTTCCAGGCATGCTCCTATTATTTCTTTACTATCTGCTAGTCCAACAAATCTTCGTAAACTACTTTGAACAGTTCTCTTAATTTTTGCAATGATTTCAAATCACATTCGGCCTTGCCGGTCTCCCAATCATTTACCGTAGTTCTAGTAACATTCAATTTGTCTGCTATCTGTTGTTGTGTCATTCGACTTGCTTTCCTTAGAAACTTTAAGTTTTCACTAAACATACATATTCTCCTAATTATCTAAATCTTTTAATTCTACATATTCATTCATTATTGCGAGTGCGCCTTTATAACTCTTTGCCGTGTTATATACTCTGTCTCTCATTATATTTGCATCAATTATCCGGTGCTGTTTTCTTAATTCTGCTAAGCATTTTCCTAATACAAAATATACATTACCACTTTCTGCGTTACTATGAAATTCTACTTCTACTTTATTCATTTATGTCTCCCTAATACTCATTAGCAAATAACACTGTTGTAATTTGCTCTTTTGCTTTAGTGTCATCTGTAATAATATAAACTTTACCTTTACAGGTTTTATAGGAGGCGAGTATTCTACCTCCACCCTCTATGGCTTGACTGTTTAACTCCTTATCACTTTCACACAAGTCTCCCCAGTCTTTAGAGTTATATCTTGCTATACTATTAGTTACCTCTTTTGCAAAGTCAGATGACCTCTCTAGTTCTGCGTTTATTCCCCTTGTCATAAATAATCCGCTCAATGCTCGCACCTCCTTTTTTTGTTAAAAGAAACAATACCACACCTTTTCACTAATATCTACTACAAAGGCTATTAATTAATAGAAACAGCCATCTTTAATTCATCAAGCTCACCAGCTTCTATCATCTTCCCTTCTCTTAACAGATAAATGTCTTCATAACTGTTTTTAAACTTCACATAACGCTTCACAATTACATCCATGTATTTAGGATCTATCTCCATTCCATAACAGGTTCTATCTATTTGCTCACAAGCTATCATTGTACTTCCACTACCTAAGAATGTATCCAGAACTAGCTCTTTGGGTCTGCTGCTATTCTTAATCAATCTAGCTAATAACTTTAACGGCTTCATCGTTGGATGAACATCATTTTTATGCGGTTTATCTTCATTAATTATTGTTGTAGCTAAGCTATCGCTAAATATATATTCTAATAACTCTTGCATTTGCTTTTTCTTCATCTTAGAAAAATCTAATTGCTTATCATTGAATACTGTTGATTGCGTCCTGTCATTAATAAAATAATGCGTTCCTGCTTTCCAGCCATAAAGACAAGATTCATGTTTCCACTGATAATCTTGCCTGCCCATTGTAAAGCTGTTCTTGTTCCAAATAAGCATTTGTCTAATCTTACCAAGCTCTTTTGATGCAGTTTCTCTAAATGCACCACCTTCGCTCTCAGCATGCCAAATATAAAAAGCACCGCCTTCTAATAGTGCGGTACTTATGTTTTTAAATGATTTTGTAAGGAAATCCTTGAATAGCTCCTCGCTCATATTATCATTCTGAATAGTCTTACCATCCCCTCCCTCATAATTAACATTATATGGTGGATCAGTCACAACTAGGTTTGCTCGATTTCCTTCCATTAATCTTTTTATATCTTTTGCATTAGTAATATCTCCGCATAATACTTTATGCTTGCCTAACATCCAAATATCGTTCCTCTTTGTAATAGGAGCCTTTTCATCTTCATCAATTAAATCAGGTGGGTTATCTTCTATAATATTATCTTCATCATCAAACATACTCTCAACTTCAGCGTAATCAAAGCCAGTTAATGTAACATCAAATCCGTTATCTCCTAAATCTTTTAATACCACAGATAACAAATCCATATCCCAGTCTCCCTTGATATTATTTAATGCTATATTTAAGGCTTTTTCTTTATTAATATCTAGGTCAACTATTACACAATCAACTTCTTGCATACCTAAGTTAGTCAATACTTTAAGTCTTTGATGTCCGCCAACCACATTACCCGTTTGCTTATTCCAAATAACTGGCTCTACATACCCGAACTCTGCAATACTTCGTTTAAGCTTTTCATATTCAGTATCACCCGGTCTTAAATCTAACCTTGGATTATATTTTGCAGGATTCAGGTTAGCTATTGCTATTTTCTCTATCTTCATATTCACCTCACATTTTGCCGGTTAAAAGCTGTTCCATAATAGAATCATTAGGATTATTGGCTGCAAATTGTGTTTCGCAGTTCTCTTTTACTATCTGGTATATCTGTGACCATATCAAATTTGCTTCCTTCAGATACTTTACTCCCATTGATACAAAAGGACTTGCAATTGGCATACCTGTTGTTGGGTGCTTTGCTAGCAGCCCATATATATTAATACCTTCTTCACATTGAACCCATCTTGAAACATACATTGCATATTGTTCAAGCATCTCGTTCTTAACTATCTCATGACAGTTCCTTTCATTCAACCATTTCCAAGTTTTTTTAAAAATAGCAGGAGCCACATTCTTAGTTGAGTTCTTTGTGCGCTGCCTCAGATAATCTGCAATTTCCGGCATTTCTTCGCCTAACATCTTCTCCGTATTAATTGCAGGAAAAACTATTTTCTTCAAATCTCTCTTACCTGGATTACCCTCCAATATCTTTTCTGCAAGTGGTTTTTTCTTCCTACCTGCTCCCGGTCTTGCTCCACCTCTTCCATCTGCCATAGTTTCACCTCAATTTTTACTATTTAACCAATTTTTTGATTGTTTATTGATTGTTATTTCAATATTTTTGATTTATTTCATCTATTTTTTTTGCATATTTTTAGAATAATCACCATTTAAGGTAACTTTTCTTAATACTTTTAGCTGTTTTTGCGTTTTTTAAAGAGGCCCTATACCCCCTTTTGAATTTGCGACTTTTCGCGCGTGACTGTCCCCCCGCTGTAC
>CAZKXV010000190.1:0-3408 GCA_964556835.1 uncultured Clostridia bacterium | reverse complement strand
AGATATCCTTTTTATATTTATTAGATTTTGCGATATAAATTTATAATTAGTGACAAGGCTTAATCTAAATATGCATATTTTTTTATTAAATTAGGGGTTGACAATTCAATTTTTCTGTGTTATTGTAATAATAGTTCACGTGAACTATAGATATTAATGATAGTAAAATCAAAGTTTAGGAGAGTTATTATGGATTATAAAGAGGCGGTTAATAAGTATCAAAAAACAAAAACAAAAGAATGTATCGATACCGTAGTGCAAGAATTATGTGCAGAAATGACAATCAAAGAAAAGATTCGTATGCTTTCTGGTAGAGGAGCAAGTGTTTTTGCTAAGGGTGTTTTTCATGGTCAGCCTTATAATTATGTTCCTTTGCCTGCAAGTGGATGCAAGCGACTAGGTGTTCCTAATGTTATGTTTACCGATGGACCGCGTGGTGTAGTTATGGGTAAGTCTTCTTGCTTCCCTGTATCTATGTTAAGGGGTGCTTCCTTTGATGAAAATTTGGAATATGAAGTGGGTACAGCAATTGCGAAAGAGGCTATTGCGGCTGGAGCTAATTATTTTGCTGGAATATGTATAAATTTAATTAGAAATCCTAAATGGGGTAGAGCGCAAGAAACTTATTCTGAAGATCCTTTTCTTTTAGGAGCTATGGGAGCGTCTCTTACTCGTGCAGTCCAAGATAAGGGAATGATGGCTTGCCCTAAGCATTATGCATGTAATAGTATAGAAAACGTGAGGTTTCGTGTCAATGTTCAAGTTGATGATAGAACACTGCATGAAGTATACCTCCCTCATTTCAAGAAATGTTTTGATGCAGGTGCCGTCTCAGTAATGGGAGCATATAACAAAGTCAATGGTTACTATTGTTGTGAAAATGAAGTATTACTCAAAGATATTCTACGTACAATGTGGAAATTTGATGGATTTGCTTCCTCCGATTTTTTTTGGGGCGTTTATAATTCTGTAAAGTCTATTAAGGCAGGAATGGATATCGAAATGCCTATGACTATAAAATATAGAAAACTAAAGAAGAATATTAAGAGAGAAGAATTAGAAATATCTGAAATAGATTGGTGTGTTCAAAATATACTTAGGGGTATAATTAAGTGTGTTCCTAATATCAATCCCTATCCTAAGGATGTTATAGTATGTGAAGAACATAAACTTCTTGCAAGAAAAGTAGCAGAAGAAGGGACGGTATTACTTAAGAATAAAGATAATATTCTGCCTATTACCAAAAACGCAAGTATTGCTATTATTGGCAGATATGCGGATAAGAAAAATATTGGAGACCACGGAAGTAGCTCGGTACATTCTCCTTATGTGGTAACTCCATTTGAGGGATTAGCTGAAATATATGGCGATAAAGTGGTTAAAAGTACGGGTGCCGATATAGCTTCCGCGGTTGAGATTGCAAGAGAAAAAGACTATGTTGTTATATGTGTAGGAAGCGATCATAAAGAGGAGGGAGAGTACATAATTAATTTTAATAAGAATGCTACTAAGCCTGTTAAGAATGTCGGCGGTGATAGAAGTTCTATGGAAATATCTAGTCATGAAACGGAATTAATTAAGAAAGTTAGCGAGGTTAATCCTAATGTGATTGTGAATGTTATTGGTGGTTCTGCATATGTAATAAGCAGATGGGAAAATGATGTTAAGGCTATTCTTTTCTCTTTCTATTCGGGAATGGAGGGAGGTCGTGCTCTTGCAAGACTACTTACTGGCGAAGTAAATCCATCTGGCAAACTACCATTTACTATAGCTACAAAAAGCGAACATTATCCCGATTTCTTGTATCTTGATAGTGGTACGAATGATATAGAATACGGATATTATCACGGTTATACTTTACTTGAAAAGAAAGGTATCCCTGCTCATTATCCATTTGGATTTGGATTAAACTATACTGAGTTTCTAATAACTGATCTTAAATGCATAGATGGCTTGGATAATATAAGTGTATCCGTGAAATTACAAAATATTGGCAAGGTATATGGTTCAGAAGTAGTACAAGTTTATGTAGGTAGTACTAATAAGGATGAGGATAGACCTATCAAATTACTAAAAGGTTTTAAGAAGATTAATTTAGAGTCTGGCAAGAACATAGCGGTGAATATAGAAATTTCTAAAGATGATATTAAGTTCTTCAATAAGAGTACACAAGGATGGGTACTTGATGAGGAATATGTGATATATGTTGGTAATAGCAGCGTAAACGCAAATAATCTTAACTGTAAGATTAAGGTAAAGGCTTAGAATGTCAATAACAATAAGTAGAATTGCTGAATTAGCGGGAGTAAGTCGTGCGACAGTTGATAGGGTTCTGAAGAAAAGAGGTGGAGTAAATACTCAGACAGCCGAACGCATTCAGAATATTATCTATAAATACGATTATAAGCCTAATTTAATTGGCAAGGCACTTGTTCATTCTAATAAAGCTATTAATATAGGGGTTATTCTAAATGATGTAGGCAACAGGTTTTTCGATGAAGTAAAATTAGGTATGAGGTCTGCACTATGTGATTATAGCGATTTTGGACTCAAGATGCACCTGCAAGAGCTGAAGGGCTATGATGTAGATGAACAACTCAACGCAATAGATAAAGTATTGGAAGAGGGCATGCATGCTCTAATAATAACTCCTATTGATGATATTAAGATTGCAAGAAAGATAGACATTTTGGTAGCTAATGATATAAAGGTTATTGCGGTTAACAGTGATTTAACTAATAGTAATAGGCTAGCATATGTAGGTTGTGATTATTATAAAAGTGGCTTGATTGCTGGCGGATTAATAGAGCTATTGACTTCAGAAAAGGCGAAAGTAGGTATTCTTACAGGTTCGTTTAAGGTATTAGGACATAAATTAAGAGTTAGAGGAATACAAGACACCATTACAAAATTGGAGCATAAAGGTATAGAAATAGCCCAAATTATTGAGTGCGATGATGATAATGAAAAATCATATCAAGCTACCAAAACTATGTTAGAAAATGACAGCTTAATGGATTTCATATATATAACAGCAGGTGGCGTTAGTGGAGTATGCAGAGCAATTTCGAATTTGAAAATGAATCATATAAAAGTTGCTACTTTTGATGATACTGAAGAAATTAGAATTCTTATAAATAACGGACAAATATTAGCAACTATTTGTCAACAACCTTACGAACAAGGGTATAAAGCAATCAAGTTAGTATATAGAACTTGTATAGCAGAAGAGCAGGTTATGGATATAAATCATACAGAGTTAACTATAAAGATTAAAGAAAGTATATAAAAGGAGTAAAGGAAATGGAATTTTTTAAGAATATTACAAAGATTAGATATGAAGGAAAGGATAGTAATAATATATATTCATTCAAATATTATGATGCGGATAAGATAATATACGGCAAG
>CAZKXV010000189.1:0-3439 GCA_964556835.1 uncultured Clostridia bacterium | reverse complement strand
GCTTTGTCTCTTAATTCAGGAATACATACAAATATATGGAACATAACTAGAAATCTGAGCTTTGATCCTACTAATGAATTAGAGAACCTTATTATGATAAGTGGTAATGGAGATATTGATATCGTTTTCGATGAATTGTCTTCTACTTTATTCTTTGATGCGGTTGCTGGCGATAATAACTATTTTGCTGGTTGGAATCATGATGGAAATATTATTAATAACAATATTCGCCTAGTTAGTGGTTTACAAGAAATTACTGCTGAATTTGTTGGTCGCTTAATAGCTTCTGAAGATGATTTAGCAGACTTATCAAGAGTTGTTAATCTGAATTTTGATACTTCTGGTTTGATTTTCACTCAGGTAAATGATATTACTATTGATTCCGGAGATTACTCACCTATCGGCGAAGATTATTCTTTCAAAGGCATATATAATGGCGCAGGATATACTCTTACATTAGATAATCCTACTATTTCAAGTTCAAGAGTTGGAATCTTCGGCTTGGTAGAAGGAGTTACTATTTCCAATTTAATAATAAAGTTCATTGCCATTAATGCTTTAGCAGTTGGAGCAGAGAAAGCTGTACTATTTGCTGAATGTGCAGGTGCTAGCGATTCACTATTCAATAATATAGTTGTAATTGGTACTGGCGCAACATCTGACATACATTTGTTGACTTCTGAAGATGCTGGATATCAGTTTGATAATGTATGGACTATTAGTGATTATGTAGTTATAGATAGTTTTGACGGGGTAAATAGTATTCTAGTTCAAGGTGATGGAGAAATAAGTGCTGTAATGAATATTGATCCTGAACTAATAGAAGATACAACTATTTCTACTACCGCAACTCAAGGATTAGATTCTATCTTTGGTGGTTGGTTTGATGGTGAAATTCTAACTGATATTACAATTGAACTTGACCCTCTTAAGAATTATGTAGTTAGTTTCATATCTACAATAATTAGTTCAGAAAATGAATTTATTATATTTGCAGAGGTTGTCAACAGCGGACTTAACTTGATTGGTGAAACTGTTACATTAGGTAGTGATATTCTTTTGACAAGTTACTCTCCTGTTGGTATTGCTTCCGATAAATCCTTTGCAGGTACGTTTAATGGTGCAGGTTATAGGATTAGCGTTAGTGCTATCTATAACGAAGCTGATTATTCTGCATTATTCCCTTACAACGATGGTACTATTGAAGACCTATATGTTAGTTTTGATGAAGTTATTGGATTAGCTGAGCATACCAATGCAGGTGCATTGACTATCTATAACAATGGTATAATCAAAAATGTTGTTGTATTAGCTTCTGATGTTAACGCTGTTAATGTTGGTGGCTTGGCAGTATACTTAGGTACAAATGCAGATATTACTAATAGTTGGTTTATCTGTGATGATATCACAGTGAGCGCTAGTCCTAATATTGCACTTGGTAATATGTTGGTATCCGATATAGATTCTAGTGACGATGTTCTAGTTGATATGGTGATTGGTGCTACTACTGATATATCAATAACTGTAGGTGTTTATGATGAAGGTTCAGGTACTATTCTTCATAGTAGCCCATTGGTTTTCTGGTATAATGAATCTACTTTCACTACTATTATGTCAGCAGAGGTTGTTCTGAATTCTTACAGCCCTGATTCTGCAATTAATGGTATTACCTATTCTGTGCGTAGTACAGATACTATTCTAACAGTATCCGAGTTGGATGTTCTTGATTTATTTGTTGAAGCAGATGAAATTAGTGAAACTGCCAATGTTGTTCTTGGTAGTGATATTATTCTACCTGATGAATTTGATGCTATTGGTGATTTAATTCATTCTTATGCTTGTGGTTTCGATGGCGCAGGTTATACTATAACTATTCCAGAAGATGCAAGTATTATTTCATTATTTACTAACTTAGCAGCTACTGCTACTATCAGCAACTTATTTGTTAATATCCTAGGTACTGTTACTAGTGGTACTATTACAGACAATAATGCGGGAACTCTTACTCAAGTAGTTGTTTTCGCAAATGGTACTGTCGATTATAATAATGTATTTACTAGTGGAACTGAAGGTACAGTAGATAATTGTTGGAAGATTATTCCATCTTATGATATTGCTTGGGAAGTTGTAAGTGGTGTTAATATAATGTGGGTAAGTGGCGAAGGACATATTGTAGCTTCTCTTGACCCTGATGTTAGCGAAATACTAGCAGATAATGAAACACTTACATTTACTGCAACTGTCAATGCAGTTGAAGCTGTTTTACAATCAGAATTTATTGGTTGGGGACAGTCCGGAACTTTAAGTGCGATTACTGAAACTTCCGTACTTGCACATACCTTTATAACTGCAGATGAATTATTGTTCCTTACATTATATATGGATGCTGAAGAAGACTTGATAGATAATGCAAGACTAGTTAATATTTATGAAATTGATACAACTGGTAAGAATCTAAGTATAATAGATGATATTACATTATCTGCGGCTTTCGTTTCATTGGGAACTCTATTAACATCATTTAACGCATCAATTGATGGTGGTTTCAATGTAATAGATTTGAATGGTGTTGATGATTTAACTTTCGCAGGATTCATTGCTTATGCTGGTAACTGTACAATGAGCAATCTTGCTTTCATTAGAGATACTGCCCTTGATGTTTCTGTATTAGGCGCTGTAATTAATAATGGAGCATATACTCTTACAAATGTAATTCTTGCTACACCTATTAGTAATATGAACGCTGGTGGAGCAGAGGTAGTAGTTGTTGGTGATACAGAGGACTTAATTGGCGGTAATATTACTATATCTGTAGATGATATAATTGCTCCAACTTCATTTGTTATCAATGCTGTCCCTAATACTGATGACCATTATGGTCTTAGAGGTTTCTATGAAGTTGATACCCTTGATCCTCTAGAGTTAGGGGAAATGATAGAAGATGCTTCTGCTGATTATGAGGCATTGACTTATATTGTATCGCCTACTTTATTTAGCGGTGTTGTTGTTCTCTTCAAAGAGAGATATACAGTAAGTTTCGGATTGAGTGCAAATGTTAATATGGATGATATTTCGAATGTTCCTGAGCTATCAGGAGCCGGAGATTATTGGAAGGATAGTCCTACGGATTATGTACTTTCTGTTCTATCTATTGGAAACGGATATCTATTTAGAGGTATTTACTTGAGTACTGATTTGGATACTGCACTGTTCACTATAAGTGAGCCAGCTGAGCCAACTGATACTGCCTTTACTTATACAAGCAATGGAGTTCCTACTGCTGATACTTCCTATGTTGCTGTCTTTGATAATATTGATTATGCTTATATCGCTAGAGTTTATAGTGGCTTAGGTCAAGAACAGAATATTTCTAATCCTCTTGAGGACACAGATTTCACAGTGCAAGATGGTCTAGGTAATGTTATTGGCGACCTTAATG
>CAZKXV010000188.1:0-3463 GCA_964556835.1 uncultured Clostridia bacterium | reverse complement strand
TCATAATTATTCCTTATTATTCTTTATCTCGTCTAATACTTTAGCAATTCTTAAAGAATGCTCGTGTCCTATATCATTAGAAAAAATTAATTTTGGTAGAGTACGGATATTCACTCTAGACTTAAGTTGATTTTTTATAAAACCACTAGAATGGTTTAATGCATTGATTATTTCTTCAGTTGGAATTGAATTACCCATTATTGCTACTTTTATCTTGCAATAACCTAAATCAGCAGTAGTATCGACATCTAGCAGACTAATCATACCGTCTATTTTAGGGTTATTCAATTCTCTATCGATAATGAGAGAAATTGCTTTTCTAAGTTCCGAATTTATTCTCTCAATTTTAGTACTCATAATCTTTCTATTTCCTCAACGATGTATGCTTCTATTACATCACCTTCTTTAATATCATTATATCCATCAATACCAATACCACACTCATAACCTTGAGCAACTTCCTTTGCATCATCTTTCTCTCTCTTAAGAGAGGATATATCACCTTCGAAGATAATGGTGCCATTTCTAAGGAGTCTGGCTCTGGCTTTTCTAATTATTTTACCATCAATTACATAACTACCAGCTATAACACCGACACCAGTAATCTTATATATGACTCTAGCTTCAGCTCTTCCAAGTACAGTTTCAGCAAACTCCGGAGAAAGCATACCTTTCATAGCAAGTTCAATATCATTGATAATATCATAAATTACCCTATATGTTCTAATATCTATATTATTATTTTCTGCCATTTTCTTAGACTTATTATCAGGTCTAACATTAAATCCTATAATTATAGCATTAGCGGTTTCCGCTAACATTACATCAGATTCAGTAATTGCACCAACATTTGCTTGAACTATATTAACCTTAACTTCTTCATTAGTAAGCTTACTAAGCTGCTGCTTAATTGCCTCAACAGACCCTTGCACATCACCCTTAATAATTAAATTTAGATTAATCAATTCGCCTTCTTTCATTCTTAACAAAAGGTCCTCTAGACTTGAACCTGACCTATTAGTAGTGCTATCATATTTTTCTTGGTCAAGCCTATCACTAATAACTCTTTTGGCTAGCCTTTCATTTGCTACTGCAAACATCAAATCACCGGCTTGAGGAACTTTGTCCCAACCTTGAACTTGTACTGGAGTAGATGGTAATGCTTCTTTCACCATAGCACCTTTAGCATCAATCATTGCTCTAACTTTACCAATAACAGTGCCTGACACAAGACTATCGCCTACTCTAAGTGTACCACTTTGAACTAGAATAGTCGCTACTGGACCTCTACCTTTATCAAGTCTAGCTTCTATAATTACACCTCGTGCGTAATTATCATAGTTAGCATTGAGTTCAAGCATCTCTGCTACTAAATGAATGGTTTCAAGCAATTTATCTATACCTTCACCTGTTTTAGCAGATACTGGCACACATATAGTCTGCCCGCCCCACTCTTCAGGCAATAAATCATGATCTGATAATTGCTGTTTTATTCTGTCTGGGTTAGCTTGACGCTTATCCATTTTATTAATTGCAACAATTATAGCTACGCCCGATGCCTTAGCATGAGCAATCGCTTCAATAGTCTGAGGCATTACTCCATCATCAGCGGCTACAACAATAATTGCTATATCCGTAGCTTGTGCACCACGCAATCTCATAGAGGTGAATGCTTCATGACCAGGAGTATCTAGAAAAGTAACTATACCATTATCCGTTAAGACAGTATAAGCTCCAATATGTTGAGTTATTCCACCCGCTTCTCCTTCAGTAACATTCTCTTGACGTATATAATCAAGAACACTTGTTTTACCATGGTCGACATGCCCAAGAACTGCAACAACAGGAGGTCTAGGCTTCAAAGTCTCAATGTCAGTGTCATCTTCAAATTGGTCCTCTAATAATTCTTCATTTGACTTGGCTGCATTAAGAGTTAAGTCAACTCCCCATTCTGTAGCGATAAGTTCAGCAGTTTCAAAATCAATAGTATCATTAATGTTCTTCATAATACCAAGTTCAAATAGCTTCTTAATTAATTGAGCCCCTGTCTTTCCAATCTTCTCAGAAAGTACCTTGATTGGAACTATATCCGATGTTAGTACAGCATTTGTAATATCTTGAGTAGAAGAAGTATCCATTTTCTTTTTTCTAGGCTTATATCTTCTTGAAGCAAAATCACCTTCGTAGCTAGCTCCGGGTGTAAAATTATCCACAAAACCTCTTCTAACTAATGTTCTTTTGTCCATAGGACGCTTAATATTGTCAGCTACCTTAGAATCTTTTTTCTTGAAATTACGAACACTTTCTTTCTTAAGAGGAACTGCAGATACAGCATCAACAACAGGCTTAATTGTTGGTTTGTAAGTGCTATTAGGACTTGCAGTTTTTCTTGTATCGCCTTGAGTTCTGATAAAATTATTCGGTTTAGGTTGACCACTAGACTTAGTAGTATTATCAGGTATATATATTCTAGAATTTGCAAGATTCTTTTCTTCAGTTGTCTTAGCACGTGATTTGAAACCCGCAAAAGGTTTAGGCGGAGTAGATTTTACAGCTGAAGCTTTTGGAGGAACTTTAACTTTAACTTGCTCTGATTTTTCGGGTGCAGTTGAAGTTTTCTCAGATTTTTTATCTTTAGATACCGATTTAGAAGTTGTAGATGAAACTTCAGATACTTTTTTCTCTTTTTTAGGCTTGATTTCTTCAATTATTTCAACTACTGTTTCTTTAATTTCTTGTTTAGGCTCAGGAGCGACTTCCTCTTCCTTGTCTGTAAGCTCTTTAATTATATTATTGTCAGAAGTATCTGTTGAAAATTCTTCAGTATTTGTATCATTAGAATTGTCTTCTAATTCCTCATCATTCTCTTGTAATGATACTTCTACAACGCTAATTGCAGGTTCTATAACCTCTTCTGGTTTAATAGTATCATATATTTCTTTCTTTTTCTCGCTCAAAAAATATGACAACTCTAGAACAACGGCCTTGAGTTCCTTTGCCTCGGAAAGCATAGGTGCTACAACCTTATTGTTCAAACTATCAAGCAATTGGATTTTATTCCACTTTTTATTAGTATTCTGGCTCTTATCGCTCATTTTCACCTTCTTATATATTTTCTCTTACTGCTTCAGCAAGATTTTTATCAGTAATTGCAAACACTTTAGTGTTATCTCTAGATATATACTCGAATATTTCATCGGTACTTATATTAAGTACGGGTACCATATATTTTTCTGCATTCTTATTTATTTTGTAAGCAGTAGTACGATTTATGTTTTCAGACATAATAATCAATTTGCATACCTTGAATGCTCTAATAATATTATCTCCACCATAAATAATTTTCTTCGCTTTTATTGCGAAACCAATATATGTGAATGCCTTTTTATTCATCTATCTTATCAATTTCTTGATATATATTTTAAGGAACCAAAACTGCTCCCTTCATCCTATAAGGAAAAGA
>CAZKXV010000187.1:0-3473 GCA_964556835.1 uncultured Clostridia bacterium | reverse complement strand
TAACTCCATCCGGGAAAAGTATATCTGCTTTATATATACCCTCTTCTAATCTTAGATTTGTAGGTGTGGGCATTACTCCATCAGGAGTTGCTAGATTGAAATCCATTCCACTCTGAAGAAACCCACTCGCTGTTGGCATACAAATTGCTAAAGACTTATTTAAATTCTTTATTATAGCACCTGTATTAATATCTAATTCAACGCCACTAACTACCATCAAATATCCTCTTTCATCATCTTCACATACTATTGCTGGCGGATAGTAAGTATCATTATCAATACGTTCTACTTCACAATACTTATTAGGGAAATTTGTAGTTTCGATAACTGTTGGAGAATTATTTACTCTTTCACCAGTATCTGGATCTCTATTAGATATAATAGGCACATTTTCTTCTGATGATGTACTATAACAAATTAAACCATCAAGTTCACATACATAAGCCATATCACCAAATATTTCTATTTCATGGAAATCACTCGCTTTTAATAATAAAGGTAGGCTTCCATTAACTACATCATTACTACCGCTAGACATATCAACCCACTCAGTATCATTATCCATATTAGATTTCTTTGCTAAAACTTGTCCAGTAGTGCCACCTTCAGGAACTCCAACACCATTAATGCCAGCTATGCCTTTGGAAGTATTTCCTGTGTCTTGCTCCCCAATCCACCAGTTCCCATTCTCTCCTATTGTAGGAGTTATACCGTCCTGTCCGGGACTGCCATTTAGTTCACCTCTATTTACTCTAAGTAGAATATCTTCTGCTATTGTTTTTGCCTCTGATGAATTAGCTAATATACTAGCATATACATCTGGAGTAGGAGTATTTGGTGTTTCCCCGTTATCTAATCCTGATTTAATCACATCAACTATTATTTTATTAGTCGTAATTAAATCACCACAGAAAACACTTATACTAAAAGAACTCTTTTTAATAACTTCATGAGGTATTAAACAAATGTTATTATTAATCAAAACTTGATATGTTTGTTCTTCATACTTAAATATTGCAGTCTTGTCTTTATTATCCCAATCCTGAGTAAAGTTGAATCTTGCATATAAATAATTCTTACTATCAGCAACAATATATTTACTATCTTTTTGCTCTAGTTTTTGGTTAGTTATATTAAATAGTATCTGCACCTTCTACCTCCTTTTCTATTTAAAAACAGTGGCTAGCTAGCCACTGTCTCTGATAATATTCTTTATAAATTTAATAGCTTAATTCTTTAAAATCTTTAAGTAATTATCTAGTCTTTCATTTAAATAATCAGCAAATAATTTTTCCATAGCCTTAGGTTTTTTAGTAATATAATATTCATCAAAAGCATTATAATATCTAATTCTATCAGTAAACTTAATATCTATTGGTGGATATCCTAATTTCATAAGTTCTAGATTAATTAATAATCTTCCCGTTCTACCATTTCCATCAATAAAAGGGTGAATATTTTCAAACTCTATATGAAATAACGCTAACTTATGGACAATATCTTCTCTTAATTCTCTATAATCTATTAACAAACTTTCCATTTTGGGTTGTATCATATATGGTTGTACAGGATTACTTTTAGCACCCATAATTCTCACAGGTATTTTTCTATATACACCTTTATCTCGTGGCTTATCTGCTAGGACCAAGGAATGAATCTGCTTGATCATATATTCTGTTAAGCACTCTTTAGTCTTAACTAGTTCCCGAGTATAGTAGAATGCTTCTTTATGTCCTACGACTTCCATATGGTCTTTAAGTGGTTTTGAATCGATAGTTAGTCCTCTTAGCACCATATCTGTTTCTCTTAGAGTTAAGGTGTTTCCTTCTATTGCATTTGAATTATAAGTAAACTCTACCATAAATTCTTCATTTAACCTTACTAACTCGCCTTCAGTTAAAGGTCGCATACTATCAAGCTTTTTCTTTTTATCTTCAATTAGTGCAATTAAATTATCGGAGTTCTTTAATCTTTTATCAATAGGCTTTTGTGCATTCTCAGGAATATTCCAGCCTCTACCAATTTGAAAAGCACCTGCAATTTTTCCTTGACTGCAAAGAGTTCTTACCCTTCTTTCACTTATACCCCATTTATCTCCAGCTTGTTTAGTTGTTATATACATTTCAACCTCCGCTTTTCTTAACTATATTCCCATAACGGAACAATGTCAAGCCAATTAACGGAATAATGCAACTAGCATTACAATATCAATAAACCTCTTTCATTATATATACTATCAGTATTCTTATTTCTTAGTGAACGGTCAAGAGCCATTATAGTTGCTACTGCACCATCAATCTTCTCTGTAGACTTTTCTTTGTCTGGCTTTATATTGCCTGCGGGGTCTGTCCTGATAAATATATTATCCATCATCCACCTTAATGGTTTATTCCCTCCATGTGCTATTCTTCCTTCAAGCACTAATTTCATTAATTCTTTTGTTGGTGGAGACATATCTCTATACCCTTGCCCAAAAGGTACTATTGTAAATCCTGCTCCTTCTAAGTTCTGTGACATTTGAACAGCACCCCATCTGTCGTATGCTATCTCCTTAATATTATATAGCTCTCCAAGTTCATCAATGAATTTTTCTATGTATCCATAATGAACAACATTACCTTCAGTGGTCTTTATTAGTCCTTCCTTTTCCCATGTATCATATGGGACATGATCTCTTCTTACTCTTAGTTCCAATGTTTCTTCGGGAACCCAAAAGAATGGCAAAACTATATATTTATCTTCCTCTTCTTCCGGAGGGAAAACTAATACAAAAGCGGTTACATCAGTTGTACTCGCTAAATCCAATCCGCCATAGCAGGCTCTACCTTTTAGACTTTCCATATCTATTTTGTGACTGCATTTATCCCACTTTTCCATAGGCATCCATCTTATACTTTGTTTTACCCATTGATTAAGTCTTAGTTGCCTAAACAAGTTTTCTTCTGCAGGATTTTCATTCGCATTATTAAAACTAGCTCTCAATTTATCTACGTCAACTGTTACATCAAGACTAGGATTTGCCTTATACCAGTTCTTCTCCAGTTTCCAATCTTCTTTATCTGCTAGTCCATATATTACAGGATAGAATATCGGATCATGTTTTCTTCTAGCAATAATATCTTCTGCTTTCCTATGGACCTCATAACATATACTATTTCTATCAGTACCAGCAGTTGTTATTAGAAAGAAAAGCGGTTGTTTTCTTGCGTCACCCGAACCATGTAGCATAACATCATACAATGCACGATTTGGTTGTGCATGAAGTTCATCAAATATAACTCCATGAACATTCAATCCATGCTTAGTATAACTTTCTGCAGATAATACTTGATAAAAACTATTAGTAGGTTTATATACTAACCTCTTTTGAGATAGAATAGGTTTTATTCTTTTCTTAAGTGCGGGACATTGTTCTACCATCTCTACAGCTACATCAAATACTATACTTGCTTGTTGCCTATCAGCTGCACAAC
>CAZKXV010000186.1:0-3474 GCA_964556835.1 uncultured Clostridia bacterium | reverse complement strand
AATTAGTAACAATAATAACATATATGCAACAATCAAATTACTGTTATTACTAGCTATCTCAGAAAGAAAACTAAATAGTATTGCAATAAATAATGTTATTACAGAAATTTTTAGTGGCCAAAATGATTTTTTGCCATTGTTGGGATTACTCTTTGCCAATGAAAACACCTCAAATTAAATAATAAATATGGTGGCAGTATATCAAGTAAACCTTGCGTCTTAGGTTCAGTAGGATTTCCCCAGAGAGAGCTTGCCGTCGCCGAACAAGTAGTTTCCTTTTAATCTCTCAGATGCATAGTTGCCTATAACACAACTGAATCACCACTTAGACCACATTATAATCCTTAATATACCTCATATTGAACAGCCTAGAAGATTTCCTTAACAGAACATCTTAGTACCTATCCTCTTTTGCAGATGAGGTTTCAAGCCACAAAGCAAGGTCATTGGCCAATGAACCGAACTTGTGATTATGCTATCCACCACAACCACTCAAGGCAGGCTACTCTGCACACAGCATCAAGCCGCAATACAGGTTCCCCTGAGCAGTGGCAAATATTTCATGCCACCCAAACAGGTCTCCACGAAAAATGGGTATCAGTGTCCGCATGCCATTGCGGGCTGCCCATAAATCTTAACTCCCAGCACTCACCCCAATTTGGGCAACTAAAGCAAGCACCAGGAACTTCATCGATGTGCCCTATAGCGATATTTTAACCCCGCCTTCAGCAAAAAGATGTCTGACTAGGATACTGCACCACCATGATTATTATATGTGTAGTATATCACAAAAATTATAAAAATTCAATTAGCTTAATGTATTATGTATATTAAATATTTGGTAATTATTATTAAGGCTCTACATATTACGATTTATTATTTGATTAAGTAATTCGAATATTAAATCATTTTTGGGAAGTTTGCTTGCATATTTGATTGCTTTATCTTCATATTTCTTCTTTAGCTCTATTGCCCTCTCCATTCCAACTGAAGCCACTATAGTTTTCTTATCATTAGCTTTGTCAGAACCGATATTTTTTCCTAAAGTTTCGATATCTCCAGTATTGTCAAGAATATCATCTGCTATCTGATAAGCTATACCCAAAGAATCGCCAAACATTTCTAGATTATTATTAAGCTCTATATTATACCCCTTAATAAGTGCCCCTCCTACTAGACTAGCTTTGAATAATGCCGAAGTCTTTCCACGGTACATATCAATTATATCTTTCTCTTGGATATCATCCTTTGCATTAATATCTATACACTGCCCTGCAAGCATACCAGAATTTCCCGCTTTTTTGATAATATAATTTGCACTGACTGAGAGTTTAGAAGAATTAACGGATAGCTCAGTTAATAATTCAAGTGCCTGTGTAAGCAGAGCATCTCCAATTAATAGCGCCATTCCTTCACCATATTTGATATGGGTTGTTGGATTGTTACGCCTTAGAGTATCATTATCCATACAAGGCATATCATCATGAACAAGAGAATAGCAATGAATTAACTCCACAGCGGTACCAACTTTCAGCGCAACTTCATCAATTTCATAAGAATTCTGCATTGCACCTAAACAGCATAGAATGGGTCTTAGCCTTTTGCCACCATTTAGCACGCTGTATTTCATTCCTTGAAATAATTTATCAGGTATACCTAATAGCGAATGCATATAGTCCGAAATAAATTTGTCTACATCTACTCTAATACTATTTAATGTCATGTATACTCTCCTTAATTGTGCCCATTTCATTTTTGAGTTCAACAATTTTTCCTTTTGAATCATTTAGAATATTAAGGCAACTTTTGGACACCTCAATTCCTTGATTAAATAATACTATACACTCATCTAGACTTTTTTCACCACTTTCAATATCTTCAACAATATTTTGCAACTTCTCCAAATATTCTTCAAATTTCATAATTATCTCTCCAACTCAATTTCATCGACTATTGCTTTAATTCTACCATCAGTACCAATTATTTCTATTTTATCATTAATACTTACATCTTGTATACTAAATATTGATTTAGTACCTTTCATAACTCTATAATAACCGCCCTTTAATAACTTTATAGGATTGATTGAATCTAATTTTGATAACACAATATCCAAGTTGCTTTGAGATTTATTGTATTTTGTATGAATACCATTATCTAATCTTGATAATAATCCTGATAATTGAATAGAATTATTGCTATTTATCATATCAATTTTGTAGCTTAATCTAGACATATTATCTATAAGTTTTCTTGTATATTTGTTATATACCGTTTCTGTAATATTTGAAATGTTTTCTAGTACTCTCTGAATATATAATTTCAATTCCTCGACATTATAAGCTACTAATTCGCCTGCTGCTGTTGGGGTAGCTACCCTTATATCTGAAACAAAATCACAAATAGTGAAATCCGTTTCGTGTCCTATTGCAGAAATAATAGGCGTCTTAGCATTATATATAGTTCTTGCTAATATTTCATCATTAAATGGCATTAAATCCTCAAAAGACCCGCCGCCACGAGCAATGATTATCACATCATAGCCTAATTCATCTATAGCTATAAGTGCATTATTTATAGTAGTGCTTGCTCCTTGCCCTTGAACACGTGCATCAAATATCTTGATATCAATTAAATCATTAACCTTTCTAATAGTAGTTGCAATATCTCTAATCACAGCACCATTTATACTTGTAATCACTCCAACATTTCTTGAAAATCTTGGAATAGGTTTCTTATGTGAATCATCAAATAATCCTTCAGCCTTAAGCTTAGCTTTCAATTCTTCTAGTTTAATGTGCATTTCGCCCGTTCCTGCTGGTTTGATAGCACTAGCCACAAATGTGAGTGTGCCTTTTTGGGCGTAGAAATTGGGGCTGCCTGTTACAAATATTTTTTCACCCATTTGGGGTACATAAGTCTTGCTGTAGTTAAAACAACTACAACTAAGTTCCGCATTTTCGTCTTTGATTGTGAAATAAGAGTGTGCACCATAAATCTTAATTCTAGAAACCTCACCTAGAATATTAATATTGTGCAACATAGTTTCAGCCCTAAAAATATTGCTGAAAATAGTGTTAATATCAGAAACTGAGAGGAATTTCAATTCGTTCATGAATCTCGTATGCCTTAATCGTATTATACATAAGCATTGTAATGGTCATAGGACCAACTCCGCCGGGGACAGGCGTTATATATCCGGCTACTTTCTCTACTTCTTCAAAATCTACATCGCCGACAAGTTTGCCATCTACTCTATTAATTCCAACATCTATTACCACAGCGCCATCTTTCACCATATTAGCTTTCAGAAACTTAGGTATGCCTACTGCTGCTACAATTATATCTGCACGTTTTGTATAACTTGATATGTCTTTCGTTCTTGAATGACATATAGCAATCGTAGCATTATTTAACATTAATAATTGTGCCATCGGCTTACCTACAATATTACTTCTTCCTATAATTACTGCA
>CAZKXV010000185.1:0-3498 GCA_964556835.1 uncultured Clostridia bacterium | reverse complement strand
TGTCCCCTTGACAATATTATAACAAATTTATCCTATCCCTTAATAAACAAAAAAATCTTGCGTTTTTTCATATATCTGTAGACCTCTCACTCTTCCGACCAATCGTTCAAGCATTCGCTTGAAGTCGGACTCTTTTTTGGCTCTGTAGCACTTCATCAACTGTGCCTTCCGGCACGCTTAGAAAGCTATTGTTATATAGTGATTCGAACCCAGTGTGGGGGACGAGGAAATAGCAACTTCCCAGAGGTGAGTTGCACCGAGCGAGGTCGAGGAGTGTATCGACGAAGACAATAGCTAAGGCATAGCCTTTGCTATATCCCTCTCTTTGCCACGTGTGAGGTACTACCTCTTTTATCAGTTATTGTCAAGGGGACAGGATATATCCTGTCCCCTTGACAATAATTATATTTAACAATATAATAATTGCAAAGAGCATAAAGTGAACTGAACCCCAAAAAAAGGACACAATGAAATAAAAGCCCTCCTGTGGTAAAATAAATACCATAGGATGTTTCTATTATGGCAATTAAAGAAAGGAATGAGAAGTCATTCATTTCTAACATTGTTAGCAGCTTAAGGCTCAATTGGAAGATGGATTAATAGCGAGATAAGTATTAGTGAACAATTCAGTTATAGTATATTTATCCGCAAATAACAAATGACCCCACTCTTATTCAGAATGAGGTCTCATAACACCATATTTATTGCAAATTAGATACATTTGAGAAAAGAAATTATAGCTTAGAATTAATTGAAAGTTTAGAGATTAGAAGCTAGATTGCTGCAATCAGGCACCTATAATAGCTTGGTACTGATTAGACTTGATTGATATATTAATATCGCCTGTGGCTCCTTTCTCACCATCAACATTCCATATTATATCTTGAGATTTAGGACTTACAATAATACTTTTCACTTTCTCAATTATTATATGTTTATTGGGTTTGATATTTTCTATCTTTCTCATAATAATTTTTAACATACGCCCTAAAGATAAGGCATAACATAAAATACCCCTACCTCTTTTAACGAGAATAGCATTAAAATGATCCGCATTATGATTAAAACTTCTAGATAAACGCATACCGCCAGCCGACAAACCATGTAGAAAAACTGCACCTATAAACTTAGCCTCGTGCACCCTATCTGTGATAACCTTAAGCTTAATACCGCCTCTATACTTATCCTTGATCAAAACATGCCAGTAATAAGCAAATTTACCAAGTTTCTTCTTTGATTTTTGAGGGGTATTATAGCTAGAACTTGTAGAAAACCCAGAAGCGACGATATATACTGCAACTTTTCCATTTACAAACATTAAGCTTCTTTTAATCGATGTACCTTTAAGTATTATATCCACAGCCGAATCAATATCACAAGGTATATTGCAGCTTTTAGCAAAATCATTAACAGTACCGGTAGGAATATATCCAACTATAGGTCTAATATCATTGCTAATTATTCCCTGAAGAACCTCGCTATATGTACCATCTCCGCCTACTACAACACAAGTGTGATACTTGAGGCAATTCTCTGCGCTTATAAATATAGCATCATTGCGAGCAGTAGTATTTATGATATCTACAGATTTATATTTTTCCAACAATCTTGTCTTAATATGGTCCAAATCTGCTATTGATTTACATTTTCCGCTAAAGGGATTATTTATTATTAAACAATTCATTTAATCCTCTAATTCTTATAAAATTGATTTTGTATATGTCCTTTCTTAAGAGGTACTTTAAGTATTTCTCTTTTATTTATTAAACTAGTATAGCATCATTCAGAAAATAAAACAATTGATAGTCTTACAAAAGCTAACTAATTTTATTGTATAATTATTATATCACTTTTCATATAGGGTGTAAAAATGGAAGCACACAGTCTATAATCTAGATTGCAATTAAATACTCTCTTAATCATTAGATACTCCATATTTTCATTCAATTATTTTATTCTAACTGGCTTAATTATATATATTTATTGAATTATTATGTTATCTTTACAGATATTTAATTATTAGAAAAATTGTTCATTATAAATTTTAGCTAGAGTATAAGTTGGGAGATTAATCATTTGCGAAAAATAAATTTGACAATGCTACAATGCCGTGTTAAAATCGTATAGAATAATACACAATAAATATAATAAATATAGAATTTGGAGGTAGTTTATGTGGTTTGGTAAGGAAGCAAATAAAGTATTTGCTGATATTGCGAATGGTGCAGTTAGGAGCGTTGATAATTTCAATTGGACTTTCATCGCACTTCTCGCAGTAGTGGTGTATGTATACGCAACGGAGTATAAAAATAAAAATTACAAAGGTATTGTTGCGGGACTATCATTGTATATGGTACATTGGTTCTATGAGATTATGAATGCTGTAATCGCTGGAGCATCGGGCTATGCTTTATGGACAGTTTCGCCCGAGAGTACATCTTTTATCTTGCTGATTGGCGTTAGTTGGGAATTATCTATGATGTTCGCCATTGCGGGTATCGCAACATACAAACTGCTACCCGATGACCCTAAGCAGAAAATATTCGGTATAAATAACAGGGTACTATTTGCTGTGGGTAATGCTGCAATGTTCAGTGCGATTGAGATTTTCTTAGCATCAACTCCTGCATTCCTCTGGGTATATCCTTGGTGGGGCGCTATCCCAGTATTTTTTACTACCTATATACCATTCTTTCTCGCAGGTTTCCTTATCCCCGAAACTAAGCCAAAAACGCAGAAAATGTTCATTGGCGGGCTATTTGCATTGAATGCACTATTGTTATTAATCCTTATTCCTACTGGAGTTATCTAAGCGGAGTAATAATAGACTTATAATTAATCTACTACCTAGCCAAAGGCTAGGTAGTTTGCATTTGGAAAGTCTTTATTATAAATGATTTGATTAAAAATATTTTTAATGATAAAATATGATTTAGAATACAATTAGGTTAGGTATGAAATATGGCGAAATTAATAGATAAAATTAAGCAGTTTTTAACTAAAAATAAGGCATTTAAGGTTATTGTTATTAGCATAATAACAATATCTATTATCACAGGCTCAGTTTTTGGTATATTGAAAATTATAAGAATAAAAGATATCAATGAAGATAAGAGTTTCGAATTCGTGACTTCTGCTACTAATGTTATTGTTATGATAGGCGATGGAATGGGGTACAATCATATTGAAGCGACTAAAGCGTATAACGAGGAAGATTCGCTATTTATGGAATCTGCACTAATTCAATCTGAGGCGACTACATATTCAAGGGCTGTCTATAGAGCGACTGATTCAGCGGCATCAGGAACTGCTCTTGCAACGGGGAACAAGGTCAATATTGGAAATATTGGTATGTTTAGGGGCGAAATTCTTGAAAGTAGCACCGAATACGCAATAAGCAATGGAATGGCTACGGGTATCATATCTACAGAATCTGTATTAGGAGCAACCCCTGCTGCATTTTCCTCGCATGCAAGGAATAGATATGATAGCGATGAT
>CAZKXV010000184.1:0-3501 GCA_964556835.1 uncultured Clostridia bacterium | reverse complement strand
GTGATGGTTTGCATACAAGAAATTTGGTTGAGCCAATTATGTGGTATAAACATATCTTTTCGAAATGTGAAAAAAGTGCAAGTCTAATTTTGGTAACGGACAACATATTATAAGAAATGACATAAGATATAAAGAATTATTGAAAAAAATAGAAGAAGTGATAGAAAAAAATACAAATATATCTCAACTAGAAAAGGACGAGATTAAAATGAAATTGCCATTATTAAGAAATTATAGAGCTAAAATAATATTGGGGAAAATTATAGAGGAAAGTAAATTGTTAGATAAAAATGATTCCGAAAGCCTTGCTAACTTTTTAACTAATCTAAGAAATGCCCATTCTCATAGTGTTTCGAAAAAGAACACTGGGATTAAATTGGGTGCATATGAAGTTTCATTATGTGTATTTTTTCTTAGAGATTTATTAATATATGACTTATTGCAACTCGTTTTTCAAGATACAATTAGATTAACAACTAACAATGAAGAAAGAAATTTAATATATCTTGTAGAAAAATTGAAGAAAATAATTATATAGATAGGTAATCGATATAAGGTTATTTATAAAAGGTCTCCAAGGTTTCCCTAATTCATTTCTTAAGCAACCCTTTGGCGTAAGCTTCTAGTTGCAGGCGTTCGGTTTCGGACATTTGGTTGTATAAATCGACAATATAAGGTTGTTGGATTTTTTATGTATTTTAATTCTATATAAATCTACATATCAAGCAAGCTACAATTGCACCTACGAATGTTGCAAAGAGTGCTACGGGGATTGCGTACCTTAGTTTTCTTACTGAAGTGGTTGAGAAACACTTGAGAAGTACTTGCATATTAAAATTTTTTTTTGTATACTTATAATAAATAATATATGATAATGATATAAGTGAGGGTAATAATGGCTAAGACCTGTTTAATGTGTGGTAAACCAAGCGGAATGTATGCTTTGTGTATGAGTTGCATAAAGTTAAAAAAAGAAGAAAAGATAGTAAAATGCTCTGATTGTGGGCAATGGCATTATACTAATGAAGAGTGTATGTGCAAAATAAATAATAGCTCTGAAAACATCAATAAAAAAATTATAGATAAAAACAAACATTTCAATACAAATGATTATGTTTCTAATATACAAGGTAATTGCATTGTTTGCGGCAAATATGCTCCAAATGGTTCATTATGTAAAGAATGCTATTATGAAATGAAAGGATATCAAGATGAATTCGATAAGAATGCGAAAGTTTATGAACTCAAAGATTATTATTTTAATTTGAAATCAAATATCTATCGTATGCTTAAATTTGAAACCGTACAAACAAATTGTAACAAAATGATGGCTATTGCTGTACTTGTAAAGGAATTACATAAAGATTCCTCTTTAATAGATAGAGCATTAAGCGATATAAAGGATATTATAGAAAAAAAGAAGCCCAAAGAAATAGTGCAAAAAATATCTGAATATACTGAAAAACAAGATTCGCAAAAAGAGACAATATTGCGAACGCAAGATGGACATATTGTGAAAAGTAAAGGTGAGGTTGATGTTGATGATGCTTTGTATAATTTAAGAATTGTCCATTGTTATGATAAAAAAGTTAGCGAAATAAGTAACGCTGAACGAACTTTAAATTGTGATTGGTTCATTCCAGTATTGAGTAATAGCCAAGGAATATATGTGGAATATTGGGGAATGAAAACAAAGGATTATTTAAAAAACAAATCAGAAAAACAGAAACTATATAAAGATAATAATATTCCATTGATTGAAGTGGAAAAAGATGATGTTAATGATAAACAAGGATTAGCAGATAGAATAAGAATGGAAGCTAATGAGTGTGCCGAAAAATATTTTAAAACAAAAAATAGATTTTAAATTAGTTTAAGATTTTAACTATAGCCTTATGACAGGCGGATTTTTTATGTATTTTAATTCTATATAAATCTACATATCAAGCAGGCAACAATTGCACCTACGAAAGTTGCAAAGAGTGCTACGGGGATTGCGTACCTTAGTTTTCTGACTGAAGTGGTTGAGAAGTAGACAGCTCCTATATAGAATACTGTTTCGCTAGCTCCGACTATTACTGATGCACTTCTTGCAGTATGGCTATCTGCACCGTATTCTTCGTATATTTCCTCTAGTATAGCAAGACTTCCGCTACCACTGAGTGGGCGGATAATAATCAATTCTGTAAGTTCAGGGGGAATACCGATAAGTTGCATAAATGGAGTGCTGAACTCTGCAATGCTAGTACCAAGACCGCTCGCTTTGAATAGTTGCACTCCAACATAAATGGCGATTATATAGGGGAAAATGCTGTAAATAAGGTGTATTGCATCCTTTGCTCCCTCCGTGAAACAATCATATATGGGAACTTTCTTGAATGCAGCATAGACAACTAGTCCAAGTATAAGGACGGGAATTATATAAGCGCTCATTTGCTTAGAACTTTGACAAGAAGTACGCCGACTAATGTTGTCACAGATGTTGCAATAATACTAGGCAAGATTATATCCGAAGAACTTGCACTCCCCGCACTGCTTCTAAGTGCAATTATTGTAGCGGGCAGTATCTGAATAGAAGTAGCAGAAATAATCATAAGCATTATCATATTATCAGTCGCTTTCCCGCTTTTGTCATCCATTGCCTCCATTGCGCGAATACCTAATGGAGTAGCTGCACCTCCCATTCCAAGCATATTTGCAGCAAGATTTAAGCTTATAATTGATTGTGTTTTTTCGCTTTCGCCTTTGAAGAATTTTTTTGTAATTGGCGAGAATAGAGAGCTGAGTTTCTTATCCAATTTCGTGCGTTCCATTATCTTAAGTACACTCAACCATACCGCATAGATTGCAAGTAATTTAAGCGATAAATCTATACCGCCACGAGCACCCTCAAGCATTACAGCAAGTGCGGATTCTGGACTAACTATTGTTATTATTGTTAAAGAAACAAATATTATTATTGCAAATATTATATTCATACTATTATTAATACTCATTAATTATCGATAATAGCACAAATAATATTTTGTATTTATAGCGAATGTATTGTATAATTTGAGTAATAAGTATCAAGAGGAGTTATGAATGGAAGAAAATAAGAAATTTTATATTACTACACCGATTTATTATCCAAGTGGGAAATGGCATTTGGGGACTTGTTATACTACTGTTGTATGTGATGCGCTTGCCCGATTCAAACGAATGCAAGGATATGATACTTTTTATTTGACTGGTACCGATGAACATGGACAGAAAATTGAAGAAAATGCACAAGCTGCGGGCATTACGCCTAAGGAATTTGTGGATGTTAGAGTTAATAGCTTGATAGAGATTTGGAAGTTATTAGATATATCTTATGACAAATTTATCCGTACTACCGATAAAGAACATGAACAATCAATTGCTAGGATGTTCGAGAAATTGTACAATCAAGGCGATATATACAAAGGTGAGTATGAGGGTCTTTATTGTGTGCCTTGCGAGAGTTATTGGACAAGTTCG
>CAZKXV010000183.1:0-3506 GCA_964556835.1 uncultured Clostridia bacterium | reverse complement strand
TAATCATTAAGAACTAAGATTCACCTTGAAACTATCTTTTAAGCTTACTATCTGGTTAATTACTATTTCTTCTTTATTAGATTCAGGACTTATCATATAATAACCTTTACGCATAAATTGATATCTATCATATGGCTTCGATAATCTAATATATTCTTCTGCATATCCTTTGTAGACAGATAATGAATTAGGATTGATTCTGCCATTAGGATTATCTTCAGTTACCTCAGTTAAGAGGTAGTCATATTCATTTATAGTTACTTCTACCGAATACGGTACGCTTACCCAATGAATAACGCCTTTGCACTTCAATCCTGCATTAACGCCGCCGCTCTGACTGTCCTCTATATACTTGCAATCTACGCTTATAACTCTACCCTCATCATCAGTACTATGAGAAACATACTCTAGTATATAAGCACCTTTGAGTCTAACTATCCCTTCAGGCTTCAATCGATAATATTTGCGTGGTGCATCAACCATAAAGTCATCACTTTCAATATATATCTTGTTTGTTAATTTGACAATATGATTTCCTTTACTTTCATCATATGGATGATTAGATACTTCGAATTCATGTACCTCATCATCAGATAAATTAATTATATTCAGAATAATTGCATCGGTTACGACCATAGCGCGCTCTGCATGTTCATTCAAATATTCCCTTACACAATGCTCAAGCAACTTTACATCAACTTCGCTATTAGCTTTCGCAACACCAATTCTTGTACAGAAATCTTTAATGGCATAAGCTGGGTACCCCCTTTCTCTCATGCCACTAATAGTAGGCATTCTAGGGTCGCTCCAACTCTTCACTATACCGTCCTCTACTAATTTAAGCAGATATCTCTTACTCATAATTGTACGTGTTAGGTTAAGCCTAGCAAATTCGATTTGCCTTGGAACAGCCGGCAAAGTACAGTTTTCTATAACCCAGTTATATAAAGGGCGATGGTCTTCGAATTCAAGAGTACATAAAGAATGAGTAATGCCCTCAATTGCATCTTCTATTGGGTGAGCAAAGTCATACATTGGATAAATACACCATTTATCACCTGTCCTATGATGAGTTGCCTTAACTATCCTATATAAAGCAGGGTCACGCATATTCATATTAGGACTAGCCATATCAATTCTAGCTCTTAATATTTTCTCTCCATCTGAATATTTGCCAGCTTTCATCTCTGCAAAAAGCGTCAAGTTCTCATCAACACTTCTTTGCCTAGCGGGGCTAGGTATTCCAGCCTCTTTCAAAGTACCCCTTGTGTCATGCATTTCTTGAGCAGACATATCACATACATATGCCAAGCCTTTCTCTATAAGTTCAATTGCACAATTGTACATAATATCGAAATAATCACTAGCATATAATTCTTTATCCCAGCTATAACCGAGCCATTTTATATCTTCTTTGATAGAATTAACATATTCAACATCTTCTTTAGTAGGATTGGTATCATCAAATCTCAAGTTGCAACGACCATTGAATTTTTCTTTCGCCCCGAAATTAATAGACAAACTTTTTGCGTGTCCAATATGCAAGTATCCATTAGGCTCAGGCGGAAAACGTGTATAAATACTATCATGCTTACCGCTTGCTAAGTCATTTGCGATTATTTCTTCTATAAAACCGTTCGTAATAATTTCGTTCATAATCTTTTAAAAATCCTCTTTTTCTTTCTGATTAGGCTGTATCATCTTCAACAAATCTTCTTTGCCAAGATTATATTTTCTATAACAAAGCATTCCTGCAATCAGGGAAAGTGCTATTCCCCCAAATAGAATTATACCCAACCATATTTGCACACTATTCGTTTGCGATACACTATTCCCCTCTTGAAAACCTATTACACTCAGCAAAATACCAATTGACATCATAGTGATGGATTGGCTAAGCTTATTTGCGAGCGTGGTATAACCGGTATAGGTAGCGGTAGTATCATCTGATTTTTCTTGACTTTCGTATGCTATAACATCACCTAACATAGAAAGTGGCATAGAATACATTGCCCCTGCACCTGCACCCATTATACTAAATATAGGAAGCAGCACATAAGAAATTGCTCCGCTATTAATAAGTGGCATTCTTACGATTAGTATTATCATTGATAGACAAGTTCCCACTAATGCAGATATCAAACCCGCAAATAACGCAACTTTCTTGTCAAATTTTCTAGAAATGAATATCCACAAAGGTTGAGATAGTATAGTCATTCCAAATACTGCGCCCATAAGCACGAAAATGTTATCTAGCTTGAAAGTAAATGTTAGCACATGAATCATTAAGGCAGAAAGAAATACTATTGACATTAAAGAAGTAGTATATCCTAGTACTATACTTTTAATATTTGCATTTCTGTTAAGAGTCTTGAAAAAAGACTTAAAAACACCTACAAGCGAGAATTTTTCAGGCATATTATAGTGCTTGGAAATATCTGTTTGTTCATCATAAGACAAGCTGCCTTGAAGTTCTTCTCGTTTCTCTGCAAGTAGCTTCATCGCTTTCTTTTTTTCTTGCCTTAATCTGAATTCAGGCACATATGAGTAAGTTCCAATAATAGCTACTAGCCCACAAGTTACACATAATGCTCCATTTATATATGCCATATTCTGATAAGTAACAGGGTTAGTTAAACCATATACACTCTCAAGCAATCCCATAATAATTACTGGCACAATAATTGCGATAATTAGAAATATTGCTCTAATACTCTGTATCTGTGTTCTCTCATTGATATTGTTAGAAAGCTCCACGCCAAGCGCTGCAGATGGAGTCTGATATAGAGTAGAAAAAGTTCTAATAAGCATTACACAACCAAGTAACCATAGAAACTTTAAAAAGGGACTTACGCCCATAGGCATAGACCACAATAAAGTATTTACAAGCGCTAAACCGAAAATAGAAAGCAACATAAATCCATGTCTTCTTCCAAAAAATATAGATTTAGTTCTATCAGATATAAAACCAGTAATAGGGTCAGTAATCGCATCCCAAACCATAGAAAGACCTATGGCAAAACCAACTAGCATACTATTAATACCATGAACAGTAGTACTAAAGAACAATACAAAACTGCCCAAAGTATTGATAACCATGTTAAAACCAAAGTCACCAATGCCATAAAACATCTTGTTAGCCATATTAACTGAACCGCTCTTTCTAGTTGTATTTGTGCTTTTCACCATATTAAATCCTATTGTATATAATTCAGCTATATATGTCAATTAGTATATGGGGTATCAGCGAAATTACAAGGTAAAAAACACTTAAATATATCTAATTATTAAGACTTTCTTATAGTATCCAATCGCAATGAAATTCAAATAAACAAAAACAAAAAAGCAATAATTAGTTTTTTGCTAAGCATATTTAGATAAAAATTAATTCTTATAATAGAAAAATAGACTGCTTATTGCTAAACAGTCTATATTCGTTATTCTTATATATTAAACAGACAAAATAATGCAAGGGTTAAACCCCTGTACACTAAATATGAAGCTAT
>CAZKXV010000182.1:1808-3509 GCA_964556835.1 uncultured Clostridia bacterium | reverse complement strand
AGCTATGGCACCTGCAGCAATTAATACATTAATTCAACATCTAGAGGATACAAAACGAACTTTTGATTACTATGATATGGTTTTTACAGGAGATTTAGGAAGATTAGGGAGAAGAATATTTATAGAAATTCTTTATTCTGAGGGGATAAAGGTTGGTGAAAGTTATAATGATTGTGGGGCAATAATTTTCGATGATTATAATAAACGTTCACAAGGCGGAAGCGGTGCCGGTTGTTGTTCAAGCGTTTTTAATTCATATATCCTTAGGATAATGAATCAGCACAAATACAATAAACTATTACTTATTCCGACTGGTGCTCTGCTAAGCAAAATGAGTTCTTTGCAAGGTGAAAGTATCCCTTGTATCGCTCACGCAATATCATTTGTGAGGTGTGAGTAATTATGTTTATAACTTATCTTAATGTTTTTGTAGTGGGAGGGCTTATTTGTACGCTTGGACAAATTCTGATAAATAAGTCTAAGATGACTACGGCTAGAATACTTGTAATGTTTCTACTTATGGGCGTAATTCTAGAAGCTGTTGGTGTTTTTAAGTATCTAGTAGAATTTGGTCATGCTGGTGCAACTATACCTATAGTAGGTTTTGGGAGTGTTCTAGCAAAAGGTGCAATTGAGGGAGCAAGAGAGGGGAATCTTATAAAAGCATTAACTGCAGGTTTTTCAAATGCATCTGTTGGGTTCGTTTCAGTAATAATATTAGGATTTATAGCTTCATTGATATTCAAGCCCAAGAGTAAGCCCTAATCAATAAATAGTATGTATCTTGCATATATTATAAGTGATGATAAATAGGTATTACATAAGACCTCGACATAGACGAAAAATATTAAAGTTTTTCTTCATATTGTTATTGATTACAATAATTGTATTTTCATTTGCTTATTATACTGGCAAAGCGGTTACACCTATCGTAGAGAGTATGGGCGAAGCACAAGTCAGAGCCATTACAATAAGTGCAATTAATAATGCTATTCAAATGGTTATAGAAGACCAGCTAGATTATAAAGAATTTGTAGACATTACATTTGATGAGAATAATGATGTCGCTATGATACAACTTAATTTTGTTAAGATTAACAGGCTTGCACGTGATTTAGCTAATATGTCCGAAGCAAATATTCATACTGTTAATTCTCAAACTATAGATATCCCACTTGGAGCATTTACCGGTTCAGCATTGTTAGCAGCTTATGGTCCACCCATACAAGTAGGCTTACTACCTATCGGTTCAGTACTATGCAATTATGTTTCCTCTTTTCAAGAAGTTGGAATTAATCAGACTATTCATAGACTATATATTGATATAGAAACCGTTATATGTATAGTCTTGCCACTATCCGAATTACCACTTAAAATAAATATGATGGTACTTATAGTTGAAAATATTATTGTAGGTAATATTCCAGAGACTTATATAAGAGCAAATACTCAGTTAGATGCATTAGACCTAGTACCATAAATGCTTGACATTTGTTATCTTAGAGGCTAAAATATATCTAACAATATATTAATGCGATGATTAAGACAAGTAAACTGTATTATTTTATATAAGAGAGGGCGAAAATTGCTGAGATTTGCCTTATAATTATTACAGAAGAATTCACTTATGAGTACTTATCCGAAATAGTAGTAAGATAAGCGTTTGCCACGAGATAGCTACATTGAGAAATCACTTAGGTG
>CAZKXV010000182.1:0-1798 GCA_964556835.1 uncultured Clostridia bacterium | reverse complement strand
TGGTACCGTGTCAATTTGACGCCCTAATATTAGGGCGTTATTTATATGTTAAGAGGTGAATGATGGACAAGAAAATTAGCAGTTTAGTTATAGAATGTAAGAATTTGGTAGAATTAGCTAAAGACATTAATGAAATAAGGGCTGTTAGGCTCAAATTTATGGGCAAGAGCGGATTATTTACAGAACTACTTAAAGAGCTTAAGAATGTTCCAAAGGAAGATAAACCTAAGTTTGGCAGTCTTATAAATAGTGGAAAAAATCAAGCTGAACAAATGATTAAAGAAATGGAAGCTAAGTTACAAGATGAACTTAGGTTGCTCAAGCTTGAGAAAGAGTCTGTAGATATTACTATGCCAGCTAAATACAATAAAATAGGTGCATTGCATCCTTTGACTAAGGTCAAAGAAGAAATTCTAGATATTTTTGTTGGACTTGGATTTAATATAGCTGAAGGTCCTGAGATAGAAACAGATTATTATAATTTTCAGGCAATGAATATACCTACTGACCACCCTGCAAGAGATATGCAAGATACATTCTATATCATAGAAAATATTTTGCTTAGAACCCATACTTCGCCTATGCAAGCAAGAGTAATGGAGAAAAGCAATCCCCCAATCAAAGTGGTTGTACCCGGCAGAGTTTATCGTTCTGATGATGATGCTTCTCATAGCCCAATGTTTCATCAAATTGAAGGCTTATTTGTATCAGAAAATGTAACTTTAAGTGATTTATATAATACTTTAAGTCTTTTCTTCAAGGCTTTCTTTTCAGAGGATACAGCTATTAGATTTAGACCCTCATATTTTCCTTTTACAGAACCATCTGTTGAGGTCGATGTAACTTGCGCTAAATGTAATGGAAAAGGTTGTAGTCTATGTAAAGGTTCAGGCTGGATAGAGGTATTAGGCTCGGGAATTGTCAACCCTAAAGTTCTTGAATTAAGCGGTATAGATTCTACTAAATATTCAGGTTTCGCTTTTGGTATAGGTGTTGAAAGGATTACAATGATAAAATACGGCATCCCTGACATAAGAATATTATTTGATAATGATATTAGATTTTTAGAGCAATATAGATAGGAGAGATTTATGAAAGTAACTATTAATTGGTTAAGTGACTATGTGGATATAGATATTACCCCAGAAGAATTGGCTGATAGACTTGTGAAAGTAGGTTTTGAAGTGGAGGAAATAATACACCAAAATGAGAAGATTACAGGGGTTGTAACAGGCAAAATACTTACTCGTAAAAAGCATCCAGATGCAGATAAACTTAGTGTTTGTACTGTTGATGTTGGTGCTGTTGAGCCAGTACAAATTGTTTGTGGGGCTTGCAACTGTGACCCTACTAATATCGTTCCTGTTGCACTTCATAATGCTAATCTTGATGGTTATAAGATTAAGAAAGGTAAGATTAGGGGTGAAGTTTCTAATGGTATGATGTGTGGTGGTAGTGAAATTGGGCTTACCGAAGCCGATTATGAGGGAGCGGGGTTCGATGGATTATTCATTCTGCCTAAAAATACACCATTAGGCGTAAATATAAATGAAATTACTCATACAAATGATGTGGTTATGGATATAGAGATTACGGCAAATAGACCTGATTGCAATAGTATTATAGGTCTTGCGAAAGAGATTGCAGGAATTCTTGGTAAATCTATCAAAAAAATGCCTGTATCTTATATAACTGTTAAGCAGAAAGTAGATGATAAATTATCTGTTGAAGTTATAGCTACTGATTTATGTCCTAGATATATGGCTAGAGTAATTGATAACGTAAAGGTCGAAAAAGC
>CAZKXV010000181.1:0-3511 GCA_964556835.1 uncultured Clostridia bacterium | reverse complement strand
CAATAGTATTCTATATTTTTTTTAGTTGGGGTCTCAAGTATAGTGTTATCAGCATCTCCATTAGCTATACCAAATCCAAACTTACTATCAACTTTCGCAGTTTGTATGAATTCGTGAGTATGAGCTTCCACGCCGGGGTTTACTCTAACTAATACTTTCTGAATAGTATTGTATTTCGAAGCAAGCTTATCTATAACCTTAAGTTCAGCTATATTATCGATAACTATTCTTCCTATTTTGTTACTTATTGCCAATTCCAATTCATCATAAAGCTTATTGTTGCCATGAAAATACAGATAATGTGGATTGAAGCCAGCTTTCAAAGCAGTATAAATCTCTCCTCCTGAAACCACATCAGCACATAGTCCTAGTTCAGATGCTAATTTGTATATTGCCAAAGTGGAAAATGCTTTACTTGCATAAGCAACATTTCCATTTCCATAATATTCGCTAATAGTATTCTTATATGCCATAGCCACTTTTCTAATGTAGCTTTCATCAATAACATATAGGGGACTACCAAACTTATTAATCAAATCTACAGAATCGACACCACCAATTTCCAGATGACCTTTTTTGTTAACAGTAAGTGTTTCTCTTTCATTCATTTTATTATCAAACCTCTATATTTAGTATGTGACTATAATATCACAATACAACCTGTAGTGTCAACAAATGAATTCAATAAAAAAGGGTAGTTATTGCACTACCCTTCCAAAATTTAGTCATTATTCTTACCATTTTGCTAATATTTTAAGAATATAGTCCCAGTATTCTGCTTGTTCAACATCGGATGTGGCAATCATATCAACGCTACCTACAACATTATTACCATCTAGTATATATACTGTTCCCACTTTATCGCCTTTTGCAATAGGAGCTTTAACATTAGCTATCTCTATTTTCGTAGTATAAGTTACCTCTTGCCCTCTTTCGACAACCTGATATATGCTATCTTCTAAAGTTACCCCGAACCTAAAGCCTTTGCCGTTAGGAACATCAATAAACCTCTCGCCAAATTCTTCTTTATCTACTACTACTTTTGCTTGATATATAGCAAATGCCATATTCATCAACTTTGTAGTTTCATAGAATCTGACTTTGCTACTTGGTTCACCTAAGACAACGGATACAATACGCATTCCATTTCTTTTCGCTGATGCAGATAAGCAGAACATAGATTCATTAGTAAATCCAGTCTTTCCACTATCGCAACCCTCATAGAACCTTATCATCTTGTTAGTATTTACAAATTGGGTAATTCTTCCATCTGGATGCTTATACTCTTCCATCCATATTGTAGAATATTTATAATAAATATCGTGTTTTATTAGCTCTGAAGTCATTATGCTTACATCCTTTGCTGTTGAATAATTTGCGGGTGCTGGAAGACCTGTGCAGTTAGAAAAATGCGTATTTTTCATACCAAGCTCTTTTGCTTTATCATTCATTAGATTGATAAATGATTCTTCACTGCCCGATATTCTTATTGCCATAGCAACACTTGCATCATTAGCAGAAACTACTGTAATACCTTTTATTAATTCATCTACAGTGTATATATCACCCTCCTCAATAAACATTTGCGAGCCTCCCATTCCACTAGCTTCACCGCAAATGGTAATCTGTTCATCAAGTGATAATCTACCTGCCTCTAATTCTTTCATTGTAACTAATAAAGTCATAATTTTCACCATACTAGCAATTGGTCTTTGATCATTTTCATTCTTAGCAAAGATTACTTGACCAGTGCTATTTTCTATTACATAAGCAGATTTAGCTTGAAGTTCTATAGTCGGATTGTTTTCAGCTACAGCATAAATATTGCAAGTTGCAAACACTACTGACAAAGATAAAACTCCTAAAAAATATAAAAAAAACTTTCTCATAATTCACCTCGTGGATAGTATAAGAAAGATTAATATTAATATTCATTATCATTCAATTTATTGTCTTATTCTATGGTAAATCTTCTATAATTACTTGCGATAGTAATGACTTATCCATACCTTTAATACCGAAACAGTCAAGAATAGTATGTGCTACAGTATATAAACCATCTGAATTTCCGAAATTTACTCCTTGCTTAATTCTGTCGCCGTATATAAATATTGGCAGAGTGTATTTCGTTGCTATACTGTGTGCGTTTGAATAACTCCTTATGTGTTCAGGAGGTTCATAAGTATGACTAGATGTTACAATAAGGATATCCTCTTTATTCATGCTTTCCATAAGCTTATTCAGATTGATGTCTATATCTTCAGTACAGTTCTTGTATGCTTCAATATCATCTTCTCTATTGACATCAGCAGCTTCTACATTCATAAATAAAAATCCCGATTTATCATTCTTCAAAGTGGCAATAGCTTCCTCAAAAATCATATCATTGCTTCTTGTATTAATCGCTTTAGAGATACCCATGCCATTAAATAATTGTGATATTCTACCAATAGCCGTAACATCTATTCCTTTAACTTGCATAACATCTAACATTGTTGGGGCAGGAGGAACTATAGCATAACACTTGACATTGTCGGTGAAATTAAATGAATTTATACTTCCATTAAATGGACAAGCTAATACACGAGCAACATTATACTTTCCTTTCATATAATTTCTGACTCTACGAGTTAAAGCGTATAGTTCTTCTAATGGAATTATCTCTTCATGTGCTGCAATATATATTACACTACTTGATGAAGTATATATAACAGGATGCTTGGTATTATAATGCAATGCACCTAAATCATTAATGATTCTATGCCCTTCTACTACTATGTTACCAAGAAAATTTACACCTAATTCTTTCTCCATCTGAGATAAAATTTTATCAGGCAACCCCATAGGGTATACGGGATAAGGTTGTTTGATTTGCAAACCTGCAAGTTCAAAATACAGAGTTAGTATATCAGTACAGGCAGATTCTGAATTCAAATTACCGTAACTTGCAACAGGCTGGATACGTGTTTTGGGATTTATTAGTTTATTTAAGCCAAGCTTACTAAGCGTAGGCAACTTTGCTTTACGCATTATCTTATTAAAGATTTCAACACTTCTATTTTTCGCATTAGGGAATGCCCCTAATCCAAACCCATCTATCACAATTAGAATAACTTTCATGCATGTATTATAACATAGTATAGTGCTATAATACAATAACAAAAGCTGAAAAAAGAAGCGGTATTAGTATGAAAATAAGACAATTAACTATAGCAAAAGGAATCATTATATATAAGCACTTTATAAAACATCGTCTAAAGATACATTTATCATAATACCAGAAACATATTCTTGGAGGTGGATTTATAACCCTACTATAAGTTATTATGAAAATATAGCAAAATATCATACTTATGTAATAGGGTACATAAATAAATATCAGTGCAAGAATACCCATATTACTTAGTGCAATGGAGATTATATCTATACCAAGTTTTAACCCCCAGAAAGTTAATATAGAGCAATGCAATAAGAAATTGCATCTTAGAAAACTGGCATAAATAATTAGGTG
>CAZKXV010000180.1:0-3531 GCA_964556835.1 uncultured Clostridia bacterium | reverse complement strand
TGATATTAGCTAAAATATTGCTAATTAGCTAGATTTTTCATTATCTATTGCATTTTCTATTACTTCTTGCAAATTATCATTTATGGTATTAGGCTTAATATTGGAAAGTTGTTCAACTTTTTCAAGTTTTCTAGATATTTTTTCCGAACGTTTTAATGCTAAATCAAGTGTACCAGAAACAGTATTAGCTTGTTTCTTCGCACTAGCTAATGATGTTACAAAATTAGAAAAATCTTTCTTGAAAGCAAATAATAATTCTCTTATCTCATAACTGTGTTTCTCAATAGCAAGCGTCTTAAATCCCATTTGTAGACTATTCAATAATGCAGTAATAGTTGTTGGTCCTGCAATCACTATTCTTAGTCTTTCTAGTTCAGAAAGGGCTGCTTCGTTTTTCGCTACTTCAGCGAATAATCCTTCAGTTGGAAGATACATTATAGCAAAATCGGTAGTAATATTCGGTATGATATACTTACTCGAAATTGACTTAGCTTGTTTCTTGATATCATCAAGAAGCGATTTGTAATGCACAGCATATTCATCTGGAAAATCGAGAATTTTCTGATAATTTTCTTTGTAGAACTTACAATCTATAGGTAGGTATATCTGCTCATTATCTTCCTTGCCCGGAAGTACAATAGCGAAATCAACTTTCTTGCCTTTGCCATCTAAATCAAATTGCATCTTGTACTGTGGCGTTGATAATATTTGCTTAAGAATATTCTCAAGCATAATTTCGCCCCAACCGCCAAGAGTCTTAACATTACTAAATACTTTATTTAGGTCGCCTACACTACTTGCTAATTTCTGTACTTCTACAAACTTCTTCGCAAATGAATCCAGAGCTAATTGCACTGCTTCATATGCTTTGCTAACTTTCTTATCAAGTGCATCTGCTAATTCTTTATCTACAATCTGCCTAATCTTATTAAGTTCTGCTATGTTGCTTTCCTTAATCTCTTTTAAGGTGTTCTGCATAGATGTATTAATAGCAGTTATTTGATTATTTATCTCAATCTTAAGATTATGAGAATTATTAGTTTCCGAATCCGAAAGGTCCTTAATACTCTTAGAGAGCATTTTGCTACTCATAGTATTAATATCCTTTCCTCGCTCAATAGTCTCTTTCTTAGACCGCTCAATATCCTCTCTAATAGATTCAATAAGCCCTTTTTCTACTTCGATAAATTCATCCATATCGATAGTATTACCAGTGCCAATTTGTCCTTTTTTCCTAAGTAGCAGAATAACAATGCCTAATACAATTAATACCAACACTTGTAATATAATAATTAATATATCCATTATAATACCTCCCTCATAATACTATACTGTTCCTCATAACTAGTCGCACCATGTTCTATCGCAACTAATAGTACTTTTTTCAATATTTTTGTACGCTGTGTTTCTAGAACATTCAATTTTATCAGTTCCTTTCCGCCGACTTGAAGCTCTCTAATTGAAGTCGGAAGTGAATGCATCTTTATGCTATCTATGGTTTTCTTAATAAGTTGATATGGTCTATTCATTTTTTCAAGGAATTCAACCATTAATCCATAATCTAGGTAAGAGTTGTTTACTAATACTTTTATAATTTTTTTCTTGTTGCCTATATCAGCAGTCAGAAGTCTTATTAACCCCATAATATTTCGTTGCTCTTTATTTGAGAATCTCATTTCTTTCAAGTATTCAGCCACCATTACAATATCATTATCTGCAAGTAATAGAGCGTAACGTACGCCGCTACTTGCAAATCTTAGCCTATTGATATTAATTGATAGACCTTTGAATACTATTTCGCTTGCACTAATTTTGTCTAACAATTCTAAGCCCTTTATATGTGCATATTTGTTAAGACCATATTTGATATCAGAATTAAGTATTTTCTTACATTCTATGCAAATTCTCTCGACTGCAATGTCCCTTAACCTATAAGAATTAATGGTAGCATATCTTAGACATTCGGCTTCTATATCATAGTCTAATTCCGCTGCAAACCTTACTAATCTTAGTATCCTAAGACCATCTTCTGAAAAGACTTTACTAGCTTCTACAGTTGTTCTAAGAATTCTATTTTCGATATCTTTAATTCCATGAAGCGGGTCAAATAGTTCACCAGTTAGAATGTCATAATATATTGCATTTGTTCGAAAATCTCTTCTCTTGCAGTCCATCATTATATCATCTGTAAAAACAACGTTATTAGGTATATGTTGACCGCCCACCTCAGAATAATTGTCGTATCGAAAAGTGGTATATTCATAAATCTCTTTCCCTGATATTATTTGAAGTGTGCCTAATACTTTATGAACTGATACAGCTTTGTATGGGGTATTTTCTATCAGTTTTAATACTTTATCAGGAGTTAGTGAAGAAGTAATATCCATATCATAACAAGGTAAGCCCATAAGAGAATTACGAACAAATCCGCCTACCATAAACAGCTTAGCATAATCACCAAAAATTTCTGCTAATGCAATTAATTTTTTAGTTGGCGTAATTTTATTCATATTCTGAAGGGTCTAGAATACAAACATCTCGCAAGTTTCTATATTTCTCGGCATAATCTAAGCCATACCCAATTACGAACTCATCTGGTATCTCAAAACCTACATAATTAATAATTATATCAACTTCACGCCTTAAAGGCTTGTCAAGCAAGGAACATAAGGCAACTGAAGCAACGCCACGAGATATCAATAAATTCTTCAAATATACGAAGGTATTACCCGAATCTATAATATCTTCCACTATCAACACATGCTTACCTTCAACAGAAGTTACTAAATCCATATTTATTGAAACATTGCCCGTTGATTTTGTTCCCTTGCCATAACTTGTTAGACCAATGAATCCAAATTCTATATCCTTGTCAATAGCACGAACCAAATCCGCAAAAAAAGGGATAGACCCTTTCAATATGCCTATTACAAGCAATTCTTTATCCTTGTAATCAGAAGTAATCTTATTCGCTAGTTTAGTAACTCTTTTCTGAATATCTTCACTTTTTATCAATACTTTATGCCTAGCCTTTGAAATCATTTTTATTAATCCTTATAGTATATTTGTTTTTCGTGTTGCCTTGAACTCTTATTAAATCACTTATTTCATATCCTATAACAATATAAATAATATTATTAACAGCAACAACGGGTATGCTATCTCTCAACCTAAGTGGTATCTTAATATCAGTCATATAATCGCCCAAACTTTTCGTGTGTCCGCCAAATTTAGTGAAAATATCACCTATCTTGCGGTATCTTATTACTGCGTTTTTAGGGATAAGGTCATAATCAAATTGCAATCCCTCACCCGAGTATTTCTCAAATTGATAATGACAACCATCTAATTCAATATTTTCATCATTATACGAAATTTCGGTTTCATTTTTTATTTTTTGTTGTAATCCAAACACTATATAATCATATTCTTTATATGCTTTAATTCCATGTGGTAAATCAATCAACGCTCCATTAGCCAAATCTGTTAATCCCTTAATTAATCCTATATGCTTAAGTTCAATATCTTCAG
>CAZKXV010000179.1:0-3545 GCA_964556835.1 uncultured Clostridia bacterium | reverse complement strand
TAGAAACATAGCTAGTTTCAATATTAGTGCTGATTGAATTCTCAACATCTTCAAACATCGCAATTATTTCTGCACCTGCAGTTTTATACTTACCACCTAATAATTTTAGTTCATATGTAGTACCAAAAGCAAATCCGCTATAATTTTGAGCTGAGCAAGAGCTCATAATTAAGGTTGAAGCTAACAGGATTACTATAATTATTGTCACTAATATTTGTTTTTTTATCATTGATATATTATATCACAAAGCATAATAATACTCAATAAAAAAATCACCTTGCAGTTCTTTGCAAGGTGATTCATAATTAAGCTTTATCTTGACTTAGCAGGGAATATCAATCCACAGGTACCGGGTCCACAATGAGAACCTATAGTAGGTCCTACTTGTTGCGTAATAATCTCTACATCATTTAATCCTTCACGAATTAAGCTTTCTATCAGCTCAGCATCTTGAATATTATCAGCATTAACAATACAAATAGGGCAATCATCAAGAGGATTGTAGTTCTCTAATAAATCTTCAACAATAGCTCGTACCGCTTTCTTCATACCCTTGACCTTGCCATGTGCAACTAGTTTGCCTTCAGCTGAAATTTGTAGAATAGGTTTCACAGACATCAAAGAACCCAGAAATGCAGAAGTTGAATTTAGTCTACCGCCACGTTTCAAATGATTTAAATCTTCCACTATAAAAAGCGTACGAATACTATTTGTAATACTCTCTAAGTAACTATAAGTTTCATCTAGGCTATGCCCTGCCTTGAAATACTTTCCTGCAAGATATACTTGCAGTCCTGCACCCATAGATATAGACTTGGTATCAAATTTCTTATATTTAGCTTTGGGGTATTTCTCAGTAAGCTCTGCTATCGCTTGGTCTAGAAACTGAAAAGTACCAGATAGCTCGCTAGAAAAGCTAATGTATAATATTTCCTCACCCTTCTTGAAGTATGGTTCAAATATTTCATAATAATTAGTTTGATTCAATGCCGAAGTAATAGGCATCTCACCTGCCCTTACTAAATCATAAAATGCCTTGAAATCTGTTGTCTTGCCATTGTCATAGTAATACTCTACTCCAGCAATAGTATAAGGCATACTTATTACATTAAATCCTAATTCTTCTAATTTATCATACCATAATTCTGAATTGCTATCACAAAAAAGAACGCTCATATTTATCTCCTTTATAAGATATTCTATAATATTTAATATTTAGAGTATACACTAATTCATTCATAAATGCAATTTATTCTTATTCCTAGGATATTAATAATTGACAAAAAGAAACATTTATTCTATTATATATATTCAAGCGAAGGTGGCGAAATTGGCAGACGCGCTAGATTCAGGTTCTAGTGGTATAATATACTATGTGGGTTCAAGTCCCGTCCTTCGCACCATATAATACCAACTAATCTTAATAGTTTAGCTATTATATAGATTAGCATAAGAAAAAACGAATAAACATATACAAACATTTGACTAATTATCTAAAATAAATTAGAATTATATTACTTTAAGCGGTCGTGGTGAAATCGGCAAACACGCTAGCTTGAGGGGCTAGTGAAGGAAACTTCTTATGGGTTCAAGTCCCTTCGACCGCACCAAACAAATAACACCTAAGTTCATATAATGAGCTAAGGTGTTATTTATTATTTATATGATCTAAATTCTATTACTGTATTATATAATTTATACAAATAAAAATTAAAATTAATTTAATAAACGAACAAAGCATTCATAACTTTTTTCTTTTGTCATAAAATCAGTATTGAACATAACTTTTTTGGAAATATTATTGTTATTCATAAATATCATTGAGGACAAACCTGACAAAACAAAAATAGCATCACCAGTATCCATATTTTGTGACAAAATACCCTCTTTTATCCCTTTCTTCATCATTTTGCTACAATACAAAACCATTTCATTCTGTACGGAAGATATTATATCAAAAATGCCATCTGTAAGGGTTTGGGTAATATCATAAACGCTACCGCCAAGCATAAGTGTCAGATAGAGCGCACCACTTTTTTGTTTCAACTCAAACAACAGCTCATAATAAGCATCAAACAATTCCTTGAAAGTTTCAGCTTCAATCATTTTGATATCAGAAATTATTCTATTACTAACATACATTGTGGTATGTATGAATATATCCTCTTTACTACTGAAGTATTCATATACAGTCCCTTTGCCGATACCGCATTTTTCAGCTATATCGGCAACAGTGACTGACATTAGATTATTCTGTTCTTTAAGCAAATCAAGAACTGCATTATATATTAATTCTGCCTTAGACATTTCTAATCCTTATTCTTAAATTCATTATATATATCCAAATATTCCTGCTTAGTCATACCTTTTTTCTTAATATGTTTAGCAAGCAATTTCTTGTCATATGCTTCCTCATTGGCATATTTTTCATATGCTGAATAAGTTACAAATTCATTTGAAGCTACTAAGCCAAGGTTAGTAGGTGATTCAACTTCCTTAACTACACCCTTTTTCTTATTGAATATATCATATACCATAGGAACAAATACAATAGTTAATAGCGTTGCATAGATAAGACCACCAATAGTTGATACTGCCATAGGTTTCATCATCGAACCTTCCGGACTTGAATCTAATGCCATTACCATAAGAGCAAAAATAGTAGTAAGTGCAGTCATAAGTATAGGTCTAAGCCTGTCTCGTCCTGTAGTCATCAAAGCTTCCCTTCGTGCCATACCTTCTTCTATGAGTTGATTTACATAATCAATAAATACAATACCATTATTAACTACTATACCCATAAGAACAATAAGACCAACTAAAGCCACTACGCTAAGTGAGAAACCTGCTAGGATAATCGCAAGAATTGAGCCAGTAAAAGCTAAAGGAACTGTAAACATAACGATAAAAGGTGACTTAAATGATTGGAATTGTGCTACCATAACTAAATATATTAGTACTATACCGGCAGCTAAGATTAAATACAAAGTTTCATATACTTCAGTAATCATTTCGCTTTCACCTTGTGCTTCAATAACTGCGCCCACTGGGAAACTATCACCATTCATATAATTATTCGCAACCTTTTCGCATTCAGCAAAAACAACACCACTATCTGCATCGCTAAGCAAAGGAACTGTAATTGTAGCACTTCTAGTACCATCTTCACGATTAATTGCAACATAGCCCTCTTCAAGTTTAATAGATTGAGGTATTTTAGCACCTTCCATATTTGCTAGTAGTGCTAAATCCGCATCGGTGAAACTATCACTAATCTCATTGGATGAGAATATTCTCTCACCATCATCGTTAAGCAAATAGCTACCAAAAGAATCTCTTAAATACATACCTTCTTTTTCATAAATATACACAGGTATAGGGTTCATATTATTATCAAGAATTTGATTATCAAACTCATCAGTCATATATTCTCTTGGATTACCTTCTAAATCCTTTTCAAATAATTTTTCACCAGTAGCTGGATCAATTGCTACTCTATATTCTATATTTCCATAAACATCTTTTGTAAAGCAATCATCTTCTAG
>CAZKXV010000178.1:0-3562 GCA_964556835.1 uncultured Clostridia bacterium | reverse complement strand
CTATCACAGGAGGCTTTTTATTTATAGTGTCCGTTTTTATGGGTTCAGTTCATTTTTTCAACCCTTTCTTTTTTATTAATATAAATTTATTTATTATTCTAATCTCCAATTGCGTAAATATGGTCAGCATATTCGGACCAATAGGTCGCTAATTTATAAGCATTTACACTGCCTGCCGGAACATAGATTTTATAATTTGATGGTAAACTATCAAATACAGCACTATAGCTTAAATTAGGTGGTACATTAGTATTAATAATAATACTTGTTAATTTATCACAAGAAATGAAAGCCCTATTACCTATGCATGTGACTGAATCTGCGATTGTTACACTTGTTAAGCTACTGCAATTATTGAATACATATGAACCTATACTAGCCACACTTTCTGGTATTGTTACACTTGTTAAGCTAGTGCAAGAATAGAAGGCAGCATCCTCTATGCTTGTGATTGAATCTGGCATAACTATGCTGGTCAATATGGAGCAGTTGGAGAACGCACCATATTGTATAGAGGTTGCATCTGTTATTATTACATTTACTAGATTCGTTGGAATATAATATGTATTGGATAAACCACTTGCATAAAATTGTTCTGTTGATGTTCCACCTGCATATGATGATGTTCCAAATATATATCCTAATAATGCGTCACTTCCTGTCGCAGTTCTACTTGCTCCTACAAATGGAAGAAATATACCTGTTAATCCGCTACAGCCACTAAATGCGCCTGAGCCTATGCTTGTTACACTATCTGGTATTATTATGCTTGTTAAGCTATCACAATTATAGAATGCTCCATCCCCTATGCTTGTTACAGTATTAGGAATTTTTACCTTACTAATACCATCATCACCATAGTATTCATGGAATGCATCTTGCTCTATGCTTGTGACTTCTTTTCCCTTTAATTTTTTGGGGATAACAATATTATTATAATGATTCTCTTTTAAACCAACGATTGCAATGCTGTTTTCATACTCAATAATTTCAAACTGATTATAATATTTAACAACTGATACGATACTTGTTACAATTATGACAATTGATATGACAATTGATATGATAATACCTATTAATAACATAATTTTACGATCTTTCTTTTGTTTCTCTTTTCTTTTTTCTTCTCTTTTTTCTGCTAGCAAAATAGCTTCCTTTCTACTTTCCAATGCTGCCTTTTTACTTTCCAATGCTGCATTTTTAGACTCTATAGCCGCTTTTTCTTTTCTTTTATCAATTTCATCCATCTTTACTATGACTTTCGCTTTAGTTATTAAGCTTATGATAGTTTTTTTAGGTTTTCTGCAACTCATACAACAAGTATTATTTAGAGAATTTAATTCCCCGCAACAACATTGCCAGTAATTTTCAGTACACACCGGATATCCTATTGCTTTATGACAAATCTCTTTTAAGGCAGTTTTTTCCTTGCTATCGGAAATTGTTTTGAATGAAGGTTTAATAAATATACTGTTTTTCTTTTCAATTGTTTCTCCATTTTTCATTAATAGCTTAAAAATATTAATTTCAATTTTTCTTGTGTCATTATTAACTGGAATACACTCCATAAATTCCTTTTTTTTCTCTTTTATATCTTGTACTATAATTTCTTGTATTTCTTTATCTTCTTTTAATAATAAATCATTAAAAGAATTAAATTGTTTTAGATTAATTTTTGCAGCATCTAAATTATTGTTTAGCTTTTCAAAAACAATCTCAGCAAATATATTATTATCAATTTCCTTAATATTCCATCCTTTTATTATTAAATCATTTGCTATATCAACTTGATCATATAAACATTCTGTTATTGGAGCAATTTGATTAGTTATCTTTTCTGATGTACTGTTACTTTTATTAGCTATATTACCTATTGTTTGTTCTTTATTGTCCTGTTGATCTTTTATTTGTTCTATTTGTTGTAATAGTTTTTTATCTGTTGCAACAGCAGCTACAATTATACCAATAAATAAAAGAAAAAAACCGATCCAAAAATACATTTTCTCAGTATGACCTTTTTGTATTGCAATGTATTCTGACAATTTACCAAAAATTATTCCTGTAACAATAGCTCCAATTATGTAAAAAACCCCATCTTCTGCTCCTTATGCTCGTTATCAAATTTATTTCTTTTGTATTTTACAATTAAAAAATCTTATCATATATTCTATATTATCTCTTATCTTCCACCTTGACTTTAACTCTTTTCCAATATTAACATAACCCTAATTATCATTGTATAATAATATAGTTTACCTGTCAAGGTAGAATGGTAAATTATGGTAAATTTATTAAAATATGCTCAAAAAAAGCTATAAATAAAAAAGAGCCACACCACTATCTCTAGTAATATGACTCATATAATCTTACATAAATAAACTATTCAGTTTCTCGGCTGCTTGTTTGTCTACGCTCTTTATAAAATGGGTATAGATATCTGCGGTTGTACTAGTTCGTGCGTGTCCTGCTCTGCCTGATACTATGGCTAGTGGAACCCCTGCCATTATCTGCAAGGTTATATTTGTGTGCCTAAGAGAATGCAAGCTGTAGTGCCTTAGCCCTGCTGATACCAATATATAATCTAACCACATATTAAATGTTTGAGGGTATACTCTCTCGCCTATTTCATTAGTAAACAAGGCATCACTCTCTTTCCACCTATCACCATATTTAACTCGCTCTTCGACTACCCAGTCCTTATACTCTTTCAACTGCTCACATAATAGCTTTGATATTGCTATCAATCTTTTACTGCTCTTTGTTTTAGGTTCTTTTAATATTACTCCATAACCTTTAACGGCAGTATATGCTCTTTCTATCTTTATAGTATCTTTTTCTAAATCTATATCAGCCCAATTCAGCCCAGCTAGTTCACCTCTTCTCATTCCTGTGAATAGTAATATTAGCATAGCTGTCTTTGATCTTATATCCTTATATACCATTAGTGCTTTATAGAATATCTTAGACTCATCATCATCCATAAAATCAATCTTAGTTTCAGGTCGCCTACCGAATGTTATATAATCAGCTGATGCATAATTGTCTGATATTATCCTTTGCTTTTTCGCAGTAGCTAAAACTGCCCTTATATTCCTCTTATGCTTATGCATAGTCTCATAACAATAAGGCTCTTCATTTACTGTTACCTCGTATATTGTATTAATATTAGCACATAATGCTTTTGCAATCTTTTCTGCTGATACTTTCTGTATTCTTTCACCCCGTCTAGACTTATGTACACAGGTTGGAGTTATTTCAGCTCGCCTTGCTAGCTCATTAGAGTTCAAGCCTTTCTTTTCTTGTACTATCTTGAATTTAGGTTTACCTATCGCATATGCACTAACTTTCTTAAATTTATCTAGCTTGTCATAGAAACTCTGTATAATAAAAGGAGTTAAGTCTCTCAACTTAACTCCTCCTATATATTCATCTAATATCTTCAATGTATCACTGTAATGTACATAAGTATTTAAAGCACGGTCTGGCTTTCGCCTTTCTATCCAACTGATATAATATTCTTTCAATGTCATGTCTTTCTCATTACCGCTTCCTACTAAGCCAG
>CAZKXV010000177.1:0-3563 GCA_964556835.1 uncultured Clostridia bacterium | reverse complement strand
TCAATATAACAGATAGCTTATACAAATTATCCTTAAACTCAGATTGCAATGGCTCTGGGTCATAAAGAGTTGTAACAGAAATATCGCCTAGTGAAATGGCATTATCTGACTCCACGAACACTGACTTAGCTACATTAGGCAATAAATCAAAATAATTATCACTAAGGTATTTATCTACTCCTTGTACTTTGACCATAGCGAAACGAGCAAACACATCGGATTTAATGGTAATAATTGAACCGTCCTTGACTACTTCTACACTTATATCAAGTGTTGGCTTCATAAATTCAATATTCTTTTCAAGATTAAATAACGCACATCTTCTTGACATATCATCACCCTCAAATTCTGCCACCATAACAGAAGAATTGAGAGCCTCCATGCCAAAACTACTATAATTTTGACCCATAACAGCTATACAAGAATGAGGCGCAATCTCAACTTTTACCTTATGACTATCAAGTTCTTTACCCGTAAATGAAATAACCTTATATATTACAGTTTTCTTAATGGTTTCTCTAGTATCATTAATCGCTTGGACAGACATTTGAGCACCTTTATCACAAATTCGTAAGCATACTGGCGCATTGAATTTCCTAGCCTCATATTGAGTAGCTTTCCATCTACCATAATAATCAATAGATGCCCATGAATTTACAGGCCAACAATCATTCAACTGCCAGAACAATGAACCATAACATCTATGCATATTTGCACGCCAATGCTCAGTAGCATCACGAATACATTCCATTTGACTTATTTGCGACAGATAAACTAAGTGTTCTATTTTTTTCGGGATACGAAATCTTTTCGCTAGATAATATAATATTTTTTCATTGCCCGATGCACATTTTTGATGAGCTTGCATAGTTTTTGAGGTAATATCCAGTTCATCAGGCTTTGCAAACTTGAGTATTGTTTCATAATCGGGCATAGATTCAAACCCAAACTCGCTACAGAATCTAGTCATTCTTTTTCTATAATAATTATAAGGTTTCAAACCGTGCCATACTGCCCATAAATGAGTATCACCATTATCATCTGCATTAACCCGTTTATTCCATTTATGTGAAGCAGGTGAGCCAGAAGTGTAAGGGGTAACCCCATCAAATTTGTTGATAAGGTTCTTTAGAATCATACGGAAAAATATTTCATTTGATTTAAGCATCTTTCGCTTATAGAAGAATAAACTTGCAAGCAATTCTATCTCATTATTACCGCACCAGATAGCTAGCGAAGCCCTGTTTCTAAGTCTAATCACATTATCAATAATTTCAAGTTCAACCTCTGCTAAGAAATCAGTATTATTAAAATCATAAATATTACAAGCGAACATACAATCTTGCCATACCAGAATGCCATATTTATCACATAAATCATAGAACTTTTCGGACTCATAATATCCCCCACCCCATACTCTTATCATATTCATATTAGCGTCATATGCCGACTTAATAAGATATTCTAATCTTTCATCGCTAAAATCTGTTATAACGCTATCGGTAGGTATCCAATTAGCACCACGAGCAAAGATAGGTTCACCATTTATTACAAACTGGAATTTATCGCCATAATCATCAAATTCTGTATCTAATACTATGGTTCTTAGCCCAATATTAATAGTCTTACTATGTACAGCCCTATCACCTACCATAACCTCAGCAGTAACAGAATAGAGTGGTTGCTCACTTCGATTACTCATACCATTGCACTCCCAATATTGAGGCTTATCAATCGATATTACACAATCACCTATTCCATCAGCATAATTGCATTCTGAAAAGAAACTTTCTCCAGTAGGCGAAACTGCTGTTATATTAATACTAATATCATTATTAGCTTGATAGCAATCTAATGATGTAGTAACATTAAGCTCTACAGTATTATTAAAGTGTTTCTGAACTACTCTAATATCTTTAATTTGTGCAATATCAACGCAAGTAATATATATATCACGAGTAATGCCAGAAATAGGTATTATAGGACCCCAATCCCAACCAAAATGACTTTGAGGTTTTCTAATATGACTTATCCCATTAAGACCATTCATATTAGGTGGGTATTTAGCTATTTTTTGTCCCTCTTTGATATATTTTGTGGGAGATAGAAAGACAATCTTAATAGTATTTTCACCCTTTTCCAAATACTCCTTGATAGATACTATATACGCCCTATGAGCATTACAAGAGCTATGTACCATCTTATCATTTATGAAAACAGTCGCAAGTGTATCTAAGGCAAGCATATTTAGTTCAATACAATCATACTCTAAGATAGAGATATCTACCTTGAAAATTTTCTTATATTCATAGTCTTTTTCCGCTACCCAGCTAACATCTTCTTCGTAAGTTCCAACTCTAAAATCAGGTATAAGATTTTGCGCATACAAATCACCAAAGTTACAACTTGGTACATTTGCATCATACCATTTCTCTTCGCCAATAATGCGAAAACTCCATTTACCATTCATATCAATTTTTTTACTTTCTAACATATAAATATTTTATCATATACTATCGAAAATTCCAACTGATAAATATTCTATATATTACATACAAAACATATTTTTTTACTTTATTTAGGGGATTATAAAGAATATATTTTATTACCTTATTCAGCAAATATATATAAAAGCGAAATAATAGGATGAAATAATAAAGAAAAACAAGAAAAATGATTAGACAAAAAATGAGTTCTCATTAGTATTTTCTACAAATTATACTTAATTGTAATTAGCGGTTAATTGACTAAAAAATCTAATAGTGCTAGAATGAGCTTATGAAAATATTTTCTTATGGAATAATCTTAGTATTATGGCTAGCATCGATTATTCTTACAATTCTATATATGTGGTGGTATCTGTTAGTTATTTTATTTACTATACATATCCTTGAAGCTATTTTCATAGGCACCAAAGTAGGCAGAGAAAATGGCAGAAGCACACTATATTCATTCATAATGACTACAGTATACGGGTTCATATGGTGGCTACCTATCAAGAAATCTATCGAGGCAAGCTCTAAATAAAATAGCTACTTAAGAAGAAATACAACTAAATATACAAATGGAGAGATGGCAGAGCGGCTTAATGTACTTGATTCGAAATCAAGCGTACTTGAATAAAGTACCGAGGGTTCAAATCCCTCTCTCTCCGCCAAGCGACCACCCTTAATGGGTGGTTTTCACTTGGCGGAGAGAGAGTGTTTGGACCCAAAATGGGTGGGGCGAGGATTAGACGACATCCCTGTGGGTGATAGAGCCGAGCGAGGTGCTACCTCTTTTATCAGTTATTGTCACGGGGACAGGATCTATCCTGTCCCCGTGACAATATAATAACATATTATCCTGTCCCCATGAAAATATCAAAAATACAGATATCTATAATTTATAGCATTATTATCTTGTTAAAATTTAGTCTTTCTTCATAATTATTGCAGGAGGAGTCTTTGCAATTTTAAGTCCATATGGCAAAGCACTTATTACTGCGATAACAAAGGAGACACCTAATATCAAAGGTAATGTCCACCAAACAATACTTAGAAAAGTAAAATATATCCCCTCTT
>CAZKXV010000176.1:0-3575 GCA_964556835.1 uncultured Clostridia bacterium | reverse complement strand
AAAAGTTTCATTTGCTAGAATATCATCAATTAAATCTAAAACCGCTAAATTATGAAAATACTCAATGTTTTTATCTTCAATATATGTATTGTCTGGATTATTTATCAAATAAGAACTATATAATTCCGCTATTTGTACATCAGAATAGCCAACTCCACCTTCTGCTAATTCTGCATCCATATAATCTTGCAATTCTTCTCTATGGTAAGTAGCCCAATCTTCTATTGTCTCAGCTATATTTACATCTACTATTTCCTCTGTTTTTTCTCTATATAAGGCAATAAGCAATGAACCGCTTATAAACATTGATTTATCATTAATATCTAACTCGGATTTTCCATTTAGATATTTTATTTCACCATCAATACTTTCAATTACTGCTAAATTATTTATTTGATTAGCTCCACTAGTACTTGTCAAATAAGATTCCATATAATATGCTCTTACATCATATCTACCTTCTGGCTCTAATATTATATTTGTTTCAAAAAGATCTGAATTTCCAAGAACAATTGCTTGTGGTCCATGTATTGTTTGTGTATATTCCTCTTCTAATGCATGGAATTCTATATAATCATCGAAAAAATATTGCATTTCGGGAAATGCTTTTAATTTGGAATATTCAGTATTATCATAATTTGTATCTAATAATCCCGATACTGTAAATGTATGATCCCACAGAATTATTTTCTTTCCAATAAGTTCCTCTGCACTTGCAATTTCTCTTGTATCATTATCGTCTTCAGGGTTTTTCCATCCTGCTTCAATAAAAAATTCTGCATATAATTTAGATATTATAATTTCTTCACTGCTTGCAGGCATATCTCCAATTAGAGTAAAACCTAATTTATCAAGATTTATATCTTCTACTTTTGCAAGTTTAAATGAATTTTTCAAATTTGCATAATAATAATTACTTAAACTATCTTGATTTACAAAGTTATCTGCAGATAAGATATCATTACTTTCATCATTTTTTCTATTATCATCTGGAACAACATCAATATTATAAGAGTATACAGGAAATAATCCTGCATTAGGAAATCTTGCCTCTATTTCTTCTATATCATCTTCAGAAAAGCCATAGCCTGAAGAACCATAACCGCTATGAGCGGTTTCATAATGAAAATCTCTACCCCAAATAGCATATTCAACATCATTATCATAAAAAGATTGAGCACCAGTATAGACACTATCAAAAGCTATCATAGTATCCATAATACCAAAACTCAAAAATGCAAAAGCAGATAATAATATTGTAAAAATAAGCTTTATTGGCTTAGCCTTAAGGCTAGTTAATGATTGAAAAAGTGCATTTTTTAGAGGAAGTTTACTCTTGATTAATTTAAAACTCTTTTGATTTTCATTTATGGTATTTTCTTTTGATTTCTCTGTTATTATAAAATCATTATTATCTATATCTTTTGTAACATCATCAATTATTTTACCATCTGCTAACTCAATAATTCTATCACCATATTTTTCTGCAAATTCTCTATCATGTGAAACGATTAGAACTAGTTTATCTTCGGACAATTTTTTTAACAATTCGAATATTTGATTACCCGTGCTAGAGTCAAGTGCACCTGTTGGTTCATCTGCAAAAATTATATCAGGGTCTTTTACTATGCTACGAGCTATAGCAACTCTTTGCAACTGTCCGCCAGATAATTCATTAATCTTTCTGTCTTGATAACCTGACATATCTACTTGCTCTAATGCTCTAGCTATTTTTTCTTCTTTATCACCTTTGCTTTGCAAGTCCAATGCTAATGAGATATTTGCTCCTACTGAAAGTTCTTCAAGTAAATTATATTCTTGGAAAATAAATCCCATATATGTATTTCTGTAACTATCAAATTCATTTTGTGTGAAATCCTTTGTTGACTTATCATATATAAACATCTCACCTTGGTCATAGGTATCTAATCCACCTAATATATTTAGCAAGGTCGACTTCCCGCTTCCCGACTTGCCTAAAATAAAAACCATGCCCTTGTCTTCTATCTCTAGATTTATATCATCAAGGGCTTTAACTACTTGCCCTTTCTTAGGAATATATGTTTTCTTTATATTTATTAATTTTAGCATCTCTTATCCCCTTTTTTGTTTCATAAATTGTTACTACTCCAATTTTAGCACAAAGATTTGTTATATTACTATTAATATGATGTAAAAATCAAAATCATAATTGAAGTATTATTCTTATATTCATTATTTTTATCGTACTAACTCACCCTTTAATGCATATTAATCTATTCTATCGCCCATATTACCTGACAATCAGAAATATTCCAATTTTCATTCCAGCCTATGGGCTGACTAGTCACTTCGCTATTTATTACAAGGAACGTACAACCACTAAAGGCATTTTGTTCAATTATCGTTACACTTGCAGGAATAATTATAGAGGTAAGACCTATACAATTATTAAAAGCAGATTGTTCTATTAGAACTAAGCTATTTGGAAGAGTTATTTTATTAATTGCTACACAATCTTCGAAAGCATATCTTGCTATCATAGTTACTGAATAATCTATAGTATTATAGGTGACTGTTTCAGGAATAATAAGCTCAGATTCCGTTCCTGTATAACCAGTTACAATAGCTTTATTGTCTATAGTCAAGCCATAAGCGATATCATCTACAACTATATTGTCACCTAAACTGTTCCATACAACAGCACAATTACTAATGTTCCAATAAGTATTCCAATTAGTTGGATTGCTTGTTGCCTCTGAATAGATGACCAATTTATTACAATCTTTGAAAACATATCTTTCAATTACAGTCACGCTTACAGGAATAGTTATAGAAACGAGGTTAGAACAACGATTGAACGCATTTTCGGAAATTGAAGTAATGCTATCAGGAATGCTAACGCTTATAAGGGTTGAGTTATTAAAGAATACAAGACTAGCTATACTGACTACCGAATAATCAGTTGCGCTATAATTAATAGTTTCAGGTATTACTAAGTCTGTTGATGTGCCAAGATAATCTATAATAATAGCTTCATTATCCAATGTCAAACCATAACCTAAATCACCTATTGTAATACTTTCTCCAGTACTATTCCAAATTACAGGATTGCTATTTGAATTCCAGTTGCTATCCCAATTATCTAGTGCTTGAGAGGCTTCCATAAATATTCTAAGAGAACTATTATTTTGGAAAGCATCTGCACCAATGTAAGTTACGCTATCTGGTATATAAATATCTATAAGCCCATCACATTGTTTAAATGCCTTATCATAAATAGCTGTAATGGTATCAGGAATAATCACACTAGCTAATCCCTCGCAATTAGCAAAGACACTTTCGCCAATACTTGTTAGCCCGCTAGGGAAATTAATGCTTTCTAGACTTATACAATTCTCAAAAGCACTGTCACTCAAAGAAAGTATACTTTCAGTAAGCGTTACTGACAAAATATTGCTGTTCCCACTAAATGCAGTAGAAATGCTTTTTATAGAAGGGTCAAGAATAACATTTACCTCTGTACCATTATATATTAGTAATACACCATCTCCAACTATTATAAATTCCTCTACCGTCTGATTTTCGTACCATTC
>CAZKXV010000175.1:0-3580 GCA_964556835.1 uncultured Clostridia bacterium | reverse complement strand
CTTAACCTTGATACCCTTGTCCTTGAGGTATCTATAAGTGCCACCAGTAGCTATTAGTTCGAATCCTAAATCAACAAACTTACCTACAACCTTGCCTAATCCTTCTTTCTTACTATCATCAACACTAACTAGTACTTTTCCTACAATCGGAATAGGTACATCTGTTGCTATTTGTGCCTTATAGAACGATTCCCCAACAGTTTCTGCGAAACAAAGAACGCTACCTGTTGAACGCATTTCTGGCCCTAGTGAAGGAAAAACATCACGGAACATTTCAAATGGGAATACCGCAGCTTTAGTTGCATAATAATCAAGTTGCTTCATTTTCACATTATCCAATATTCTATGAGATTCTTTATCCGATGACAATATAACTTTAGTAGCAATATTAGCTAAATCAATATTTGTTACTTTCGTAATAAGAGAAACTGAACGGCTAGAGCGCAATCTAGTTTCTAGCAAATACAGCTCATCTTCTTTTATAGCTAATTTGATATTAATTATGCCTTTTATATCAATTCTTTTCGCAATTTGTTCCACTATTTCTATGATTTTAGATTTATTAGGGATAGGAGTAGGAATAACACAATCCGAGTCTCCACTATGTACGCCTGCATATTCTATATGTTCCATAAACTCAGGGATAAGTATTTTGTCGCCCGAACAAACTGCATCAATTTCAATCTCAATAGCATCATGCAAGAACTCTTCGATATAGACTTCATATGGTCTTGAATCCTTATTCATATAGTTGGCTAGCCCTTCGCTTTCGTGGATAATACACATACCTTTCCCGCCTATCATATATGATGGGCGAACTAGTACAGGATAACCAATCTTTTCTGCGATTGCTTCAGCCTCTTGACTATTTGTTGCTACTGCACCTTGAGCAATTCTGATATCAATCCCCTTGAGCAATTCTCTAAGCTTGGTTTTATTTTCAGTAATAGCAATTTTGTCGCTATTCAATCCATATATATTGACACCTTGTTTTTCAAGTTTCGAAATCAAGGAATAAGCATTCTGTCCGCCAAAGCAAGCAATTACGCCCTCAGGTTTCTCAATATCAATAATATCTGTAATGCTCTCTATAGTAACAGGCTCATAATAGGTAACCACTCCATCATAAATATCATTGCAATTAGCTACGGAATTAGCACTTATAACTATAGGTTGATATCCCATTTCTTTGATAGCACCAACTGCGTGTGCAAGACAATAATCAAATTCATTACCTTGTCCAATTCTATGTGCGCCTGAACCTAGCAAGAGAATTTTCTTGCCACTAGATGGTTTATACATAGATTTACCATTATAAGTTCTATATAAACCACCGTTAATCGAAACTTGCTTTATAACAGGCTTGATGTTCCATTTATCTCTAAGCGCCTTTATATCACTTTCTGTCTTGCCTATAAGCCCACCAATAAAACCATCACTAAAGAAAATTGATTGTTTTGCTTCATAGAGCAATTCTTTTGTTAATTTGCAAGATACAAGCCTTTTTTCCATATCTACTATCTTAGCTATTTGAGCAAGATAATGCCTGTCAATATCCGTGTATTCTATAAGTGTATCAATGCTTGCACCCTTCTTCAAGGCTTGATAGATATTGTCATATCTCTTAGATGATGGAGCTCTCAGCAAAGAGTATATATCTGCAAGAGAATAATTATCTAATCTGTCATAATCCCACCTTTCTAAAGCTTGTTCCGCTTTGTTGACTGCTTCTATATAGCTGTTACCTATACCTATTACCTCTCCTATTGACTTCATTTGAGTTCCTAGAATATCTACAGAATCTTCAAACTTTTCCATTGACCAATATGGTATTCTTACAATTACTCCATCGAATTGCATATTATAATCAAGAATTGATTTATTAGTTTCAGGTACAATAATCTCTTCAAGAAGGTAACCTACAGATAATCTAGCAACTATATCGCCCATTGCAAGACCTGTAGCCCTTGCTATTAAAGATGTAGTTCTTGTAGCTCTAAGATTAACTTCTATAACTACTATTTGGTCTGTTACAGGATTGTATGCAAATTGCACATTCACAGCTCCGCTAGCTGACATAGCCTGCACTATCTTAATTGCAGTTGCTTTCAGTCTATCTATTACGTCTTTAGTTACAGTTTGAGCAGGCATAACAGACATACTATCTCCAGTATGTACACCCATTGGGTCAACATTTTCCACAACGCCAGCGACAATAACATTAGCATTTATATCAGAAAGTGTTTCAACTTCGAATTCTTTCCAGCCTAGTACAGCTTCTTCTATAAGTACATTTCTAACCATACTAGCGGAAATACCACGACTGGCAATATCTCTAAGTTCATTAATATTATATACCAAGCCACCGCCAACACCACCAGTTGTAAAGGCAGGGCGAACAACAACAGGATAACCAAGAAACTTTGCAATAGCTTCCGCCTCATCAACTGTACTAGCTGATTGCGAACGTGCCATATCAATACCAAGCTCCAGCATTTTCTTCTTAAAAGCTATTCTGCTCTCAGAAAGTTCAATATCGTCTATAGCAGCACCAATGATTTTGCAATCATTTCTCTCTAATATCCCCGACTTAGATAATTCAGAAGAAAGATTTAGTGCTTTCTGCCCACCGAGAGTTGCAAGTACAGCAGTTGGATTCTCTCTTTCTATAATTGCATTCAAGTGCGATAAATCTAATGGCTCTATATATGTAACTGTAGCCAAATCAACATCAGTAGAAATAGTTGAAGAATTAGAATTGACAATAACGGTGTCTATACCGAGTGCCTTGTAAGCAATAAGCGCTTGCTTAGCAAAATAATCGAATTCACTACCCTGTCCAATAATATTAGGACCTGCACCAATCAGCAGAATTTTTTCTATATCGTTTCTTAATGGCATATGATACTCCTCGTAAAGATAAATTAATACTTGTTAATTATACTATAATTAGCACAAAATAGCAACTTAAGAAATATAAAAACTAATAGCAACTTCAAATTAAAAAGGTGGCCCTTAATGTTCATTGAACATATAAGAGCCACACAAGGGGGGAGAAAACTAATTAATAATTTTTTATATTCATATAATATCATACAATTTATGTAATTGCAACACTTTTTTTAATATTTTTTTTTAATTTTTATAATGTTTTGCATAAAGAAATGATTAATATAATTATTTATGCAATTAATTACTATTTTGAGTTGAATCTATACCCTACACCTCTAACTGTTTCGATATAATCAAGGTTGATTTTTTCTCTTACGTGAGTTAAGTGTACTGCAACTGTACCCGTATCACCGTATGAATCCATTCCCCATACGTGATTAAATAGTTGGTCCTTAGAGAAAACAATATTTGGATTAGATGCAAGGAAAGTAAGTAAGTCAAATTCTTTCGCAGTAAGTACTACTTCTTGTCCTTCTACAAATATTCGTCTTGATAATATCTCTATTCTCAGCGACTTAATAGCAATTATATTATCTTTTTCATCATTAGTCCCTTTGAGCCTCTCATATCTTTGGATATGTGCTTTTATTCTTGCAAGCATTTCGGCAGGGTCAAAAGGCTTAGTGAT
>CAZKXV010000174.1:0-3590 GCA_964556835.1 uncultured Clostridia bacterium | reverse complement strand
TTTTGCATTATTTAGTTGTAATAGGGAGGATTTGATACCACCTGATACGACTATTAGTGTTTCTACTGTTACTTGTGTAGAGAAAACTCTAGAAGGATTAGATACAATTCTTAATCAAGCTAGTGTAGTTAATAAATATAATATTGATCTTAATGCGGAATTTAATATTGATAATTATGATTATCAAGTGAAATTGAAAGCAAATGTTAATCCTGCAGTTTCGGAGTCAGCCACAGATGATAGCGAATTGCTCTTAGAGGTTAAACGTAATAATTCACTCTATATAGGTGTGTATTATTTGAATGAAATACTGTACCTACAACTTCCTCCAATTGGTGAAGGCGCAGTTAAAAAAATTAAAATAACTGATATTTATCTTTCTGATATTCTTAATATGAATATGTCTATCTCTGATGATATTGATTTACTCAAAGGTATTATAAGCGCATTTATCACAAAATCATCGTATTTAGAAGAAGAAGATGTTGAAACTATCACTTTTGAAATGAATATACGTCCTGCTCTTGATGGGCTATTAGATATTATTGCTGGTCAATACTCAGGCATAAATATAAATGAAACTTTAGGAATTTTTGGTTATTCTAGAGAGTCAATTAGTCAGTTTATTTCTATAGATAACTGTGTAGTAAAAGTAGTTCTTAATAACGATATACTTGATACTGTTGAAGTTTTAGACGGAGAGGAATCCTTAATGAAAATAAATGCTCTTTCTATTTCCTCTAATTTCGCTGATTTTGTTGTGCCTGTTAATGATACAGATTATACTCTATACAGCCCTACTAATTTAGATTTTAGTGGTGAGCTGAAAATTAGTTTTGATGATGGAGTTTTTGGAAATCAATTGGGTGAGATTGAGCTTGAAACTGACCTAGAAACTGATGAGTACATATTCGATTATAGAATTAGAGTAGCTTCTAATTTCTTAAAACCTGTTGATGACAGGGCATTAATTGAACTAACTATTTCAGAAGGTAAGACCATAACAGCTTATTATTCTGGACAAAGCAAGAGAATTTATATAGACCTTTCAGCCATTGATGGACCTAAGACTATGATAACTAATACCGAATTAGACGATATTATGAGCGTTCTGTTATCTAATGTTAGTGAAGGAACAGCTACTTTGTCTAGAGATATTGAGGGGATAACTGCTATTCTAGTTGCTCTACTTTCTGATATTTCATTAGAAGAGGGGATTGTAAGTATCGACCTCGATAATGATGCACTAAATAATTTGCTTGCTGAATTTGGATTAGAATCTGTGCTAGAAGTTGATAGTATTGGTGCAAATATTAATATTTCTAATTACAATATTGAGACATTTGAAGCTTGGGTTTTTATAGGTGGTATCAAATTAGACGTAACCTCTAATTCTTTCTCAATGGGCTCAGCACCTACAATACCAATTCCTGCTAATCTATCTTCTTATACTACATATTCATCCATTGAGACTACTTTCTTAGATGTTGAGGGAAAGTTGCAGTTCAGCACAGTTGCAGAAGATACAACTGCTTATTTAGAAAATACAATTTCAGAATTAATTGATGAGCCTTATGAGTTGTCTTACAAAACTAATGATAGCAATAGTCCTGTAATCGTAGAGTATTCTGCAAGTATAGGCATTGATATGTCTAATGGACTGCTTGATAATTCTACAATAATGATTTATGAAAAAGATACAGACATATTGATTGTTGGTCTTAAATATATACAAAATACAAGTACTTTATATATTATTCAGGGCGTGGAATCGGGTCAAGGAACAGTCTTATCTGTCGATGAATATGTAATAGATTATAATGCTTCAGCTTTGCAGAGTATCTTTAATGGAACAACTTCATCTAGCAATGCCGAAATAGATAAGAAAGTGATATTATCGAATGATTCAAGTACGAATAAAGTTGTATTGAATATTAATAATACCGCTTATTATAAAGCTAAGCAGGTAATAAATGATATTTTGTTTAATGGCGGAGCTAGTGGCTCCTTTGAGTACAATTTCACTAGGATTTTAGTTAATATATTTGAAGACAGAATAACTGGTAGTCTTGAATACAGAGGAAATTCAGGAAATTCCGATGCATTTATTAATATATCTGTAGAAAATTTATCTTTTGGTTATGACCCTGTTAATATAGTTGGAATTGAAGAAGATACAACTTTGACTGTTAATAACAGTTTTGCTAACAATAGTTTGTATGAAGTTGTCCATCTTGTTGATGAAGAAGGAAATACATATGCTTGCAAAGTAGATGAATGGTCTTACGACACTTCTAATTATAATGAGGGAACTTATAGTGGTACAGCTGTTGCTAGTACAACCGTTATGGGATATGAAGTATCTGTCCTTATTACTTTCAATGGAGGCGGTTATTCTTATAGCGATGTTCTTCAAGGAGTACCTCTTTCTTATGATATTAATGATAGATTTGCTGATCCAATTGGTTCAATTCTAAGTCATAATACAATTACACTTACAATTGATAGTCAAGCAGTCGAAAAAGATATAATTTGGGATCTAGATGAAATTATAGGACAAAATTCTGCGGGCGATTACATTATTGAACTGAATGTAATGAATTTCTTAAATCAAGTGGTTAACGTTGATAGTTATACTATACATCTTGAGGGAGATGATGTTACTGGAGTTGCTTTCAATATAGAATTTGATGCTTACGGCAAGGTTGACCCTAGACTTACTTCTTCATATCCAGCTGAAGCAATTATGATGAATGATGGTGTTGTAACTAATAATCCTACAGCAGTTGGAGAGCGTGTTAGAGTTGAATGGGATTTGACTAATCTTCTAAACCAATATGAAAATGGTACATATAATGCCTTTGCATCAGAATTTTCTACTACTGTAGATGCTAATATTATAACTTGTTTTGGTTATGATAGAAAATATCCAGTTACTATAACAATACATCCTGCAACTATAGAAACCATATCTTTTGAAGGAGTAGTACTAGGAAACGGTATGCCACTAGATGAGGGCAGAGAACTTATTGATTCTTCTTCTCAAGGTGTATATTGGGATGATGATGAAGAGGACCCTAAGTTTGTTATTAACCCACTTAGAATTACTAAATTGACAGAAAATCATTTGCCTTCTACCGTTACTGTAACTACAGTCTCTGGTGATGAACTTGTATTTAACGGTATAAAATGGGATATTTCAAGTTCTGTTAATATTGTTGCGGGTGCAAGCGATTATACAATTCAAATGATGGTAGGAGATGCGATAGGTGGATATCAGACATATTCATTTAAGGTAATTGTCGAGAACCTTGTGGTTACTAGCTATAAGTTGTTCTATGATGATGTTGAACTTACAACATCTATAGTGGAAAGTTTAGTCCTAAAATATACTCTCAATAACCCTTATAATTACAGATTACCTAACAAGGTTAAATTGAATACAAGTGGTGCAGGTAGAATATATGATCTAAATCTGCAATTTGTATATGAGAATTTAGATATAGAGACTTTATACAACGGTACAGGTGACTATGAAAGCGGTGAGTATATCACAGGCACATATCAGCTTGGAGGTCAATTACTAACTA
>CAZKXV010000173.1:0-3660 GCA_964556835.1 uncultured Clostridia bacterium | reverse complement strand
GACTTCAATCTATTTACATTGAGACTACTATAACCATTGCGGCAGAGATTGATACTGTTGATGATACAATACACTATTCATTAGCAAATGCATTAAATGAATTTTTAGAGGGTGTAGGGTTCGACTTGAATTTAAGTGCTGATTTAGAAAGACAATATATAATCGATTTGAAAGCATACCTAAAGACTTTTGATTTCGATAATTTGGGCGCTGACGATATAGAAATTTACATTAATATTGGTATTGCTGATATTGATGGTGAAAACTATGAAGATGTAATTACAATTTACTACGATGGTGAAAGATTATTCTTCAATCCATATGATGATTTCTTAGGTGGCTATATGAGCCCTATGTCTGTTGAGGCTATAAGCTTATTGTCCGACATAGGTCTAGATCTTGGTGCGGCTTATGCGGCATCTGCTGAAAATGTTGAGCCTGTTTTAACTGATGACATAATCATTGTAGACACAACTGACCCTGAAGAAGAAGGCGGTATGTCTATAACATTAACTGATATTATAGGTCTTATAGGAGGCATTACTTTAGGTCAAGGAAGTTTGGCTATTATGGCAAGCCAAACAGTACTTAATTCGGCTATAGCTATGCTATTGCCTGAATATGAAATTGATCTTCCAGTAAATGAATTATCACTTAATATTGATTTATTACAAGGTGAGATAGGAGCAAGATTCGCTTCTGTAGAAGATGTAAATGAAAACGGTATATTTGATGATGATTATGATGATATTGGCGTTGCTCTTGATTTAGATTTTAGCGGTTTCCAAATAGCATTTGCACCTGTTGGCAACAAGATTTGTACTGATACAATTAATGGTGTTCCTAAGACTGATTTTACTGACACTAATATGACAGAGTTCTATGTAAGTTTCTCGATGGATATTGCGTGGGACTTGTTGGCAGGTGATCATGATTTAACTAATTCATTTACAGAGTTTTTGCAAGTTCCTGATCCAGATGTAGTAGGAGCATTACTTGATGTGCTAGCATTGTCAATTAATTTTGAAGAGGATATAGCTCATAACATCAATATGAAAGTAGAAATGAAAATTGTTCCAGGAAGAATAGATTCTCTTGAACTACTAATTACTTTAGATTTCAGTATGCTTGATAGCTCTTCATATGGTTCAGCTTTCGCTAATGCTAATGGGCTTGCTTATATCTACTATGGAAATAGTGGTTCTGGTGGTAATATATATATTGATTTTGGCGCATTTAATATCGCCCCAATTAGATTAGAATTAAGTCTGTCAGATATACTACAAAACTTCTTGGATACTATGGTTGACGAAGATAATTATCAGACACCAAATGCAGCGGCAGCACAAGCAGAATCTGTAATGATTGGCGGCGTTGAAGTGGATATTCTAGAGTTAGTATCCGGACTCCTTGAAGGTATAGAACTGGGTAACGAGGGAGCAAGTATATTCTTCCGTGGAGATATCTTAGCTTCTGTAATGGTGCTTATGGGAATGGATGCTTTTACTACTGTAGAATTCGATGAAGTAAGCTTAAATACTAATTATGGTAGTGGATTAGATACTGCTTTTATCAATTTCCATATAGAAAAAGACTATTCGGGTGATGGTAGTCATCCTAATACAGTCGATTTTACAATTCAAGATTTAGCTTTTGCTAACTGTGAAGAATATTCGGAATATATTGATGATGGTAATCCATTGACTACTGGTCCTAATTATATAGATACAACTTATGATTTAAGACCTTATGAAAACGATGATTATCTTGATTGGCCTAGCATTTTTAATATGGAAATATTATTAAATGCGGAAGCTATAGTTGATTTGAATGGTGGTGTAGGAGAAGCTGAAGAATTAGCAGATACCTATGCTGACTATAATGCAGCTTATGAGGCTTTGTTGAATGGCGAGAATAAGATTACAATAAGTTGGGTTGAGACACTCCAAGCTTTGTTTACCAATATTTCATATGTTGCAATCGGAGAGGATGCAACTCCTGCCGAGATTGAAGCAGCTAATGAAGCTAATGAAAAGATTGCATTTGAAATGCTTAACCATGTAGATGATGACTTTAAGATGAATATGCAAATGTATGTAAATACAAATTCTTTAGAGACTCTGCAGTTAAAACTTGAGTTCTATAGTAATGCCAAAGATTTTATGCTATTAGCTATTTACTATGATAATGCAACCGAATCGCTTTCGCTCTCTTTGCCTATGCTAAATATTAATGGTTTAGTTATAAAAGGAATTAACCTTGCTGAGATATTACGTGGAATGCTTGGTACTGATAGTATTAGTACTTTGATGGGAGATATGCTGGGTCTTGATTTAGCCGAATCATCAGGTGAAGCAGAAGCAGCTCTGTCTGGAGATACTTTTAGTGGGCTTATTGCTAATATGCTTGGTTTTAGTGCCGATGACCTTATTGATATGTTCACAGAAGTAACAAAATCTGGTGCTACAGCAGGAATAGTTCTTACTAATTCTTCTATTGGATTAATGGTTAATACTATGCTTATAGACTTAATCCTTCAAATAGCTGGTATTCAAATGGGGGGTACAGAAAATCCTATATCTGGTGAAATTGAGGGAGGATCTAATATTATTCTTCCTACTTTGGAGGAGTTAAATATCTATTGGAAGACAAATGATGATAGATTTGTATCTTATGATGGTTCTATGCCTTGGTCAGTAAATCTTGATGTAAAAGTTAATGATAGTATGGATGCTAATATTGCATTAGGTGGCTTAAATGTTGCAATATCAACTCCTGCTGATCCTATTGGCGGTGTTTATCCTGCTGGCAAGGTTGTATTCCCTACCATGGGATTCTTGCCTGATGGAGATAAAAGATATCTTACTGGTGATGATATATTGGTGTACTTCGTAGAAAATCCTGAGTATGTTGAAGGTGTGTCTCCTGCTAATGAAGAGTATCTTCCTATCTACAAGAACTATGCTGATTTCTACAATTATGATAATTATGTAGATGTATTAAATATTACTTCTATGGATATAGATTTAGGTATAGCATTGAAAATTCATACTAGTGAAGACTCTGGTTCAGGAAACAATAACACTGCAATTGATAGTGTTATAACTCTTATTGCAGGCATGGCGGGACTTGATCCTTCGACAATTAATCTTAACCTGAATGTTGAGGGCAACCCCTCATATCTAATAAGGTTAAGAGCAACTATCAATCTTGAGGATATGACTCAGACTAGATTAGCTCTAGAAATAACTTATTCTTCTGAAATAAAAGAAAAACTTCTTGCAGGTATTTATTATGACGGGTCAGCTAATACGGTATATATTGATTTAGCAGGGTTAGGTCTTATGAAAGCTAAGATAAGCGGTCTAGACTTACTAACATTATTAGGCTCTGCACTTAATACCGATTTGTCTGCTGGTCTTAATTTAGGAGCTTTGATAGGAATTAGTGATTTCGGCGATTTATTGAACGACTTGCTTGGAATTGAAAATACTCCTTATAGCGAAGAAGCTGAGGCTGCTACTCTAGGATCTTTGGAACAATATCCAGAATTAAGAATGCGTGTTATGTCTTACTTGAGTTCTGATCCTACTAAAGCTGCTATGTATAATGGGAATGCTCCAGCGGGTATAGCACTCGACTTAAATACTAACTCTGATT
>CAZKXV010000172.1:0-3665 GCA_964556835.1 uncultured Clostridia bacterium | reverse complement strand
CACATTCATGTTCATTATACTTATTAGGCATAGTATAGGTAGTAATAACTCCCTCATAATTCCTCAAAATTATCTTATTTGTCGAATTTGAAATAACATAATTAGGCATTATCGGAATTTTTCCTCCACCACCGGGTGCATCAATTACATAAGTTGGCACTGCAAATCCACTTGTATGCCCTCTTAAACTTTCCATAATTTCTATACCTTTACCTACATTTGTTCTAAAATGCTCTAAACCTTCAGACATATCACATTGATATAGATAGTATGGTCTAACTCTATTCTTCACAAGTTTATGAACTAGCGCTTTCATTATTCTAGGACAATCATTTATATTTCTCAATAACACGGATTGATTTCCTAAAGGTATTCCTATCTCTGCAAGTTTCTTCAAAGCTAGTCTTGCCGAAGAAGTAATTTCTCTAGGATGATTAAATTGCGTATTGAGCCATAGATTATTATATTTTTTCAATACATTAATTAATTCATCTGTAATTCTATAAGGCAATACTGCTGGAACACGTGTTCCAATCCTAATTACTTCTACATGTGGTATTTGATAAAGTTCATTAAGCAACCAGTCTATATTCTCATCAGAAAGCAAGAACGGGTCACCGCCAGACAATAAGACATCTCTAACAACTGGCGTTTTTTTAATATAATCTATACCCTCTTGCATTTCTTCTCTAGTAGGTATTGAATCTATATCGCCTACCTTTCTTTTTCTTGTACAGTGTCTACAATACATAGCACATGAATTACTGACTAAGAAAAGTACTCTATCCGGATATCTATGCGTAATGCCTTTGACAGGGCTATCCTTATCCTCATGCAAAGGATCAAGCATATCATCACTAGATACTATAAGCTCATCCACGTGTGGAAAAGATTGTTTGAATATTGGATCATTCTTATAATCCGATCTATCTACTAGAGATAAGTAATATGGCGTAATCGCCATAGGAAACTTATCTATAGTTTTCTGTATTTCTTCTTTATCTTCATCAGCAAACGTGATACCTAATAATCTTTCTACTGTTTCTATCTTGCGGATAGAATTTTTCATTTGCCATTTCCAGTCATGCCATTTAGGATATACATCTTTAGGCATATTATTATCAAACTTTCCTATAATTTCATTTACATTTTCTTTCATTCTTTTCCTCCTCAAAAAAAAATAGTACTCAAACTCATTCTAGAGTTAGAGTACTTAAGTTTCGCTAATTAAAACTCACTTTACACCACATTAATGTAGTATAGTATATAACCATTAAATGATCCTATACAAATCCCAGTTCTATATCAAAGTTTTTCATTATTCTTTTCGATTTCTATAATACCAACTTACATAATTTCCACATAAATATGCGTAAACTAGCTCATTGATTATCTAATTAGAATACTTACTTCACATTTAATATTATAGCACATTTATAGCTTCAAGTCAATTATATAAGCATATATATATATAGAATAGTATGGTATATTACATTACTTTAACGCTCAAATTGGCTATTTTTATTACTTCAATTTAACATATTATCTTAATCATTATATGATAAATTATCTTTAATCTGAGCCTTGCAAATTTATACATTTTCTTATAATTTCCTTATGTTATAATAAAGTATTTACAAAACATACTTTTTTTGTTATAATTGCTATGTTAGGAGAACAAATGAAAAAGCACCTTAGCATAATTATATTATCCTTAATTCTGCTTTGCGCAACGTTTAGCGCAAATTTTTTTGCGTTAGCTGACACTTCTGAAGAGGAACTTAATCTTATCTTTCCTACTATTGGATACCATGTTGAATTCACTGCACCTACCACTATAGAGATTACTAGTCAAGATTATGCCGTATATGACACGGATAAGATTATCATAAATGGTATCCATGATACAACTATCTCATACGCAGATATTCCCAAAGAAATGCTTTTCATTGATAATTATCTACTTGTACTAAATAATTATTTTGAAATCAGAATTTTCAGTATTATTGATGGTATGGAACATTCAAATTTACCTTTCCCTACTAATGCAAACTTTGCAAACTCACTTGCATACGATAATATTAATAAAATCTTATATGTACATAATGTAACTAATATCATTAAGTTTTCAATAGATACCACAGCGGGATTTGGTATCACGTATTTAGGAGAAGTAGTTCTTGCCGATATTTATGATTCTAGCTATGTAGTTTCAGCTAATAATATTATCTACTCTAATGGCAATATTTATATCTATAAGAAAGCAGATAATTCAATTTTTTACTTGAATCTAACAACTTATGATGTGGATACATTTGCTACTGGCACGCTTGCTAATGCCCAGCATATTGCAACGAATGATACATATTTATTCTTATCGAATACCGAGAAGATAACAAGATATGATATAGCTGGACATTCTTTTGTAGACGAATTTTTAAGTATCTCTAGCAGCCGTGATGAAAACATAACTGATATAGGCGGTTTCGCAGTTAATGGCAATGAAATATATATAGCCAATACCTCCTACTCTGCAATTAAGGTATTTAATATAACTGGCTCAGGTGCAAGTTTTATTAAGATGTATGGTACAAAAGGCACATCATTAAGTAGGCTCAATACTCCCGAATGTATAGATATCTTTAATAACAGAGCATATATAGCAGACAAAATGAATGACCGTATTATAGTATACACTCTAGAAGATAATGCTATTAATGCAATCACAAAAATTAGCAATTTAATAATAGACGATTCTACTAATACTGCTCTTATTAATCCTTTCCTAGTAGCAAAGGATTATGGATTAGGCTTATATGTTGCAGATGATAATAATAAGCTCAAGCACATAAATCAAGGCTTTTTAACCCACGAATATATATTTGATAGTGGAATACTTGATATTGCAATTACAAGTAGCAATGAAGTATACGTTGCATTAGCTGGACAAGTATTAAACAAAAATGCAACGAGTGAGGACTTTGAATTATTTGTTTCTAAATCAAACATAACAGATATTGCTGTTTCAGAAAATGGAAATATTATATACGTTAGTAATGATACAGGTATAACCGCTTATGCTAGTAATGGAACGGAAATGCCATTTTCAATAGACTTTGAAACGCAAAATATTAATAATGTTGCTGATATTAAGATAGATTTCATAGGAAATATCTATATTCTTACAAATGCAACTAATCCAACACTATACAAATATATTCGAAATATTTCTGCCTATGAATATGAATATTGCATAGAGTTAACTACGCTACTAGATATAGATATATCCACAGAAAGCATTGCTCTATCTGATAATGGAGAGATATATTTTGCTAATAATAAGGGTCATCTAATTAGCTATATAGATAGCGATACAGCAAAGGTGGTAATTGAAAGTGATACAACCTATACAAGCCCTGACAACATTGTACTCCCGTCAATAATTGGTATGACAAGTACTCGTGCTTTTGCCTACACCTATCCAAATAATTACGAAGACATACAAGCGATTACCGAAGATACATTCTTTATTATACTCAATACTATAACTTATCAAGATGTAGAATATTATTATATAGAATTAGTAACTGGAGATAAAGTATATCTAGAAAGCTCAAAAACTACTTTGCTTACAGCAGGAGATGCTCCTTATAACTATGCATCAT
>CAZKXV010000171.1:0-3712 GCA_964556835.1 uncultured Clostridia bacterium | reverse complement strand
AACAATATGAATAGAATGACATCTAATGAATTAAGAAAAGCATACCTAGAATTCTTCAATAAGAAAGAACATATTATTATCTCTTCTTCTTCTGTAGTGCCAGAAAATGACCCTACAGTCCTATTTACAACAGCGGGGATGCATCCATTAGTCCCGTATTTGTTAGGCTCTAAGCATCCTGCAGGCAAGAGGTTGACAAATGTTCAGAAATGTATAAGAACGGGTGATATAGATGCAGTTGGAGATAATAGTCATTTAACATTCTTTGAAATGTTGGGAAACTGGTCGTTAGGTGATTATTTCAAGAAAGAGAGTATTGGCTATTCATATGAATTCTTGACTAAAGTATTGGGCATTGATAATGATTCTCTTGCAGTCACTGTTTTTGAGGGAGATGAAAGTGCTATAAAGGATACAGAAAGTGCAGAGATATGGGAATCACTTGGTATAGATATAAGTAGAATATTTTATTTGCCTAAGTCGGATAATTGGTGGGGACCTGCGGGTCAAACTGGTCCATGTGGTCCTGATACGGAGATATTCTATGATAACGGTCAGCCTCCTTGTTCGAAAGACTGTAACCCATCTTGTAGATGTGGCAAGTATCTTGAGATTTGGAATAATGTCTTTATGGAATATAACAAGACTGTACAAGGCAATTATGAACCACTAATACAGAAGAATGTAGATACTGGCATGGGACTAGAGCGAACAATAGGCGTTCTAAATGGACACACAAGTGTATATAAGTCGGATTTATTTGAGCAAGCCATTAAGGTTATTGAAGAACTCACTCAAGCAGAGGATAATCAAGAAAAAGAAAAAGCTATAAGAATAATTGCTGACCATGTAAGAACTGCTACTATTATGTTGGCTGACGGTATAGTTCCTTCTAATGTAGACCAAGGATATATTCTTCGTAGACTTATTAGAAGAGCGGTGAGATTTGGAAGAAAACTTAACTTTCCTTCTAACGTACTTCAGAAAATTGCTGAAGTCTATATAGAAAAATATGGCGAAGTATATCCTGAAGTTAAGACTAATAAGGATAAGATAATAACCGAGCTTGTTACAGAAGAAGAAAGATTCAATAAGACACTAGAGCTTGGCTTAAAAGAATTTGAGAAAGTAATAAAATTTATGAAAGATGGTCTTTTGAATGGCAAGACAGCTTTCAGATTATATGATACATTTGGTTTCCCCATAGAGATTACGGAAGAACTTGCACTAGAGAGGGGAATGACTGTAGACATAAAAGGATACGAGGCAGCATTCAAGAAACATCAAGAATTATCACAGCAAGGCGCTGAGCAGAAGTTTAAGGGTGGACTTGCCGATAATACAGAAGATACTACTAATTTGCATACTGCAACTCATTTATTGCATATGGCATTAATTAAGGTGCTAGGTGGAGAGGTCAGGCAACGAGGAAGTAATATAACAACAGAAAGGTTGAGGTTCGACTTTGATTTTTCAAGGGCGATTACTAATGAAGAGAAAGCTAAGATTGAAGAAATTGTAAATGAAATTATAGATAAAAACTTAGCTATAACTTGCAAAGAAATGTCTGTAGATGAGGCACATTCTGAAGGTGCGATTGGAATATTTGTAGCCAAATATGGTGATATGGTTAAGGTATATTCAATCGGTGACTTCTCAAAAGAAATATGTGGCGGCCCTCATGCAAATAATACGGGCGAGCTAGGAAGATTTAAGATAAAAAAAGAGCAAAGTTCTTCAGCAGGAGTTAGAAGGATTAAGGCTGTATTGATAAAAGAATAATTATAAGTGATTATATAAAAATTCTAATATTAGGAGTGTATTTATGGATAAAAGAATAGCAACAATAAGAAAATACGAAGAAAAGGATTATGATAACCTAAGAGCTGTTTGTGCAGAAACCGCAACAGGTCTATATGCGAAGCCGAAGTATCGTGATATTACTCCCGCATTATTCTTCGAACACTATGCTGAATATTATGGTGATAGTTGTTTCGTTGTTGCTGATGAGAATGATAAAGCTGTTGGATACTGTATATGCGCACCCGATTATATGCAATTTGTTAGTGATTTTCGTAAGAATAAACTTAAGAAAGTACGCAAATTAAGTCGTATTGAAGCAATTAAATTCTCGATTTCTCATCTCTATATTAATAATAGTGTTGCGAAAGAGTATCCTGCGCATTTGCATATTAATATAATGCCAGATTTTCAAAGAATGGGTTTAGGTGGAGAATTAATAGATGAATTATTATGCCATTTGAACGGAAAAGGAGTACCTAGATTGCATTTGGGCACTAACGATGCAAATAAAAAAGCGTGTAATTTCTATAAAAAATTTGGGTTTCATATTATCAAAGAGGTAGCAGGTTCGGTCATTTTTGGTATAGATATACCCGCCTATGTCTCAAGTAGAGAAAGGAAAGAAATTAGCAAATAGCCTTGTCTTATGAATATACTAATCATATGTCAAAGCAAGTAAAATAAGGAATATATGTTTGATAGAATAAAAGAAGATATAGCAACTGTAAAAGATAAAGACCCTGCAGCTAGTAGTAAGTTAATAATACTACTAACTTACTCAGGAGTTAGGGCTATGTGGCGTCATCGTAGAGCGGCTTGGTTTCATAATCATGGAATGATAGGTCTTGCTCGCATAATTTCGCAAGGTACTAAGAAAAAAACGGGGATTGAAATACATCCTGCCGCTGTTATTGGCAGAAGAGTTTTCATTGACCATGGTGCAGGCGTGGTTGTAGGTGAAACTGCTATTATAGGCAATGATGTTGTTATATATCAAGGTGTTACATTAGGTGGTACTGGTAAAGAAGTTGGCAAACGTCATCCCACGATTGAAGATGGTGTTATGCTTAGTAGTGGAGCAAAAGTCTTAGGTCCAGTAGTAATAGGGCAAGGTTCGAAAATTGGCGCAGGTTCTGTAGTACTCAAAAAAGTCCCACCATATTCGACTGTTGTAGGTGTTCCAGGTCGAATAGTTAAGCAATTTGATAAGCGTGTGCAAGACCTTGACCAAATAAGATTGCCTGACCCAATAATGGAGGAGTTTAAGCGATTACATGATAGAATTGCTGTGCTTGAACATCAATTAGGCGATAATTCAAGCCATTATAGTTTCGTAATTGAATCCGATGATTGTATTGATAACAATGAGGAAAATATTGAAACAAAAATTGGAAGTGATAAGGAAGGAATTCAAGATGAAATTATATAATACACTAACTAGACGAAAAGAAGATTTTAATACTATTGATGGCAAAGAAGTTAGAATGTATTCTTGTGGCCCTACTGTATATAATTATGCGCATATAGGAAATATGCGTACATATATATTTATGGATATCTTACGTCGTGCCTTGAAACTTGATGGACAGAGTATTAAAGGAGTAATGAATATTACGGATGTAGGGCATCTTCTTTCTGATAGAGATGATGGCGAAGATAAAATGGTCATAGCCGCAAAAAAACAGAAAAAAACACCATATGAAATAGCAGAGTACTATACAAATATATTTATGAGCGACCTAGATAAGTTGAATATAGATAAACCTGAATTAATTGTTAAAGCTACCGACCATATCCAAGAAATGATTGATCATGTGCAGAAACTAATGGATGCTGGCTATGCTTATGAGATAGAAGATGGCATTTATTTCGATATAACTAAGTTTAGTGACTATGGCAAATTATCCCG
>CAZKXV010000170.1:0-3726 GCA_964556835.1 uncultured Clostridia bacterium | reverse complement strand
GAGACTCTATTAACTTCAAATCTAAAATAGTTAGCCGTCCCTGTTGTATCTGAAAAAACAGCGTTTACTAAGTCGGTTGTTTCATTAAAATATAAACTATAAACTACATCTTCCGCATAAATATCATTATAACCTCCAAATAAAGAGCTAGACGACTCGAAGAATTGAATAGCCATCTCACATGGCTCAACCTCGCAAAATGCTCCTTTTTCAACAACCCCTAAGCTTTCCCCATCGCTGACGGCGAAGAATTTATAAGACTTATCAGGATCTAAAAACATAGCAAACTTCCCGCTAGAGTCTGTTAGTCCTATCCCAGTTGTCTTATAAACTCCCTCGCCATCAAAATATTTAGTAGCTGTTATAGTAGCTCCGTTTAAAGAGCTAATTCCATAGAAAGCAGTTATATAAAATTTCCGCCCGATAGTGTCAGACAATAACCATAAACTAACATCACTAGTATTATTAGTTATGCTAGCCTCTGCTAGATGATAAGTATTAGCGCTATATCCTGTAGCGTCATAGCTTAAAGCTAAGTTTGTTTTTATTGAGCTGTTGGGAGAAATACAAATAAAATAACTGCTATTAGTTACGTTAAAATCACTTATTGAGAAGTTTTTAGTATCTGTTCCTGATCCTATCCAATAGGTATAAGTCCCCTCAAAAGTTACAGGATTAGCGCTAGCGTTTATCGCTGTTCCCGCGTCCTCGTCCCAAAAAGTAAAGTTTAAACCGACTGCGCTATAAGTAGCATTACAATAACCTAAATATGTTTCTATTATTGTTTGGTTATATTCTCCTAGTGAGGTAGTTCCGTTATATCCATCAGTAATAACAAAATACCAGCTAAAATTATTAGTCTCTCCAACTCTTCCGGAGGGTATATCAAAGCTCTTAGAAAAATAAGCTCCGTCAGACTCTACAGATTTAATAGTAGTATAATTAACCCCATTATATTCTAAAATTCCGCTAACACTTAAATCCAAAATGTCATAACTAATATTAGCGGAGAGTGTTGTGTTATCAGTTTCATATATCGAAGAGTCATAAGTTATATTATTTAGTGTTAGATATGATCCCCAACTAGAAACAGCAGAGGCTAAGTTCCCGAACGTATCATTAACATAAAAGGTTATATTATTTTTCCCATCATAGCTAAAGTCTGTCGTGTTGTCCCCACACGTTACACTAATATTAGTTCCGTTGTAATTATACCAGCAGCTTTCTAAATGAATATCTATAGCAGTCCAATTTAAAGTTAAATTAAGTCCCTCTTCCCATATAATAACATCTTCGGGATCCGTTAAATTAATTACAGGGGAAATAGTATCAATAAATATAGTTATGTTTGAGGAATTAGTAGAGCCGCTATTATTATCTGTCGCTTTTCCATATATTATATATTCGCCATCACTTAACTCTAAATCAAATATATAATCAGTGTTGTTTATTCCGCTTGAATTTGTTTGGTTTAAAATATCATTAACATAAAGTTTAACATCACTTAGTTGTATATCGTCTGACGCTGTGAAGTTTATTTGTAAGTTTTGGTTTGTTGTGTAATTCGCGGAAGTTGGGGAATTTAATGTTATTGTTGGCAGTATAAAACCGTCGTCATCATAAGTTAAGCCTTCGAAATCGTTATATAAAAATGTTATTTCTTCTTGTGTTAAAGCCCTTTCTGATATTAAAATTTCGTCCATTTTTCCGTCGTAATAGTCTACGCTTGAAGCCCCTAACTTCTTCGCAAAACTATCTATAGAAAAAGTATTAGTAGAGACCACTTGAGAACTTATATAAGTCCCATTTAAATAAAGTGAAGCGTTTGTTCCGTCTCTAGTTATTGTATACATTTTCCAAACTCCTATATGTGAAGTTACTGGAAATAAGTATTGTGCGTCATTAATCATAAGTAATATAGTTGTAGCCGTAGAAATATATATTCTATCTTCTGGGCTACTATCACTATCCGCACAAATATGCCCCCAGGGTACACCAAAAGCACTATCCGGATTTAACCATAAATTAATTGTAAAGTTTGTTAAATCTTGTTGTGTAAAACTAAAATAGTCCTGTGCTACTTCTCCACCAAAATCAAAAGCGTTATTTATCTTTCCACTTACTCCTCTATCTGCCCCCGAGTTTGTCCCGTCTATTCCGCCGTGAATATCTATAACGTCCCCGGTCGTATTGTCTAATTTATAATAACTTAATAAGTCTACTTTAATATCTCCTTCCCACGTCGCCCATTCTTTAACTTCAACCCCGTAAATAGTAGGTATCCAATCAACATAATCCCCCATTTTAACATTAGTAAATATTCCTATCGTTACTTTTTCATTTTTCTTTAAATCTGCCGGGGTTATTTTATTCCAAACTTCTACTTCTTCTAAATGTGAACCGGATAATACATTTTTACAGTTATTATAAATCGTTCCATTTTTTGATTCTTCTTTACTACATTCTGTTTTATAATCCTTAATTAAAATTTCTTCGTAGGTTAAATATTTTAAATCAAACTCCCGATTAATTTTTTCTTTTTTTTTCATGTCTGTAAAGGTAAATTGTTTTAGGGCGTCGCTGTAATCTTCGTAAGCCCATAAGTCAAATTCTGCTACCTTTTGATACCCTGGGGCGACTTTAACATTTAAGGGAGTGTTTAATCTTGCTTTACCTATATCGTCCCCAAGTCCGAAAGCGTTAATAATTGTAACTTCTCTAGTTATTGGATCATAACTTTTAACATTATCAAACTCAAAGGCACTAACCGGAGCAATTAACATAAACATAAACATAAGGCTAAGAACTACTAAGCCTAACTTATTAAAATCCATTATTCGCTCCTCCCTTTCTGCTATACATTATTATCATAGTTAAAACAAATACTATAAATATTATAACCGGAAGATAAACACCAAAGACAGCGCTAGACATTCCCATAGTAGAGGCAGCCCCACTTATAGCAGCGTCATTAGCTAGAGCGTCATAACTATTAGCTACGAAAGTAGAAAGCCAAACAGCCAATAATCCAACTATCATTAATATAATAACTACTGCCGGCTCAAAGTCTAAGAACAACCCACTAATTAACATTCCTAAACATACAGACATTAAAAACCAAAACATAAAGTTATCTAGATAATTTGGAGCGTCTGTTTCTAGAACATCAGCAGCAGCTAGAGAATTATTAAGCGCCGCTCCGGTTAAATCACTATCACTAATAGCGTCTTTTAATCCTGATCCCATTTCTTTAAATAAACCAGCAGACAATAACCCGCCAATAGCTAAAACAGCTAAAAACCCGATCACTATTATAATACTAAATAAATCCGCTTTCCTTTTCATAAAAATAAACCTCTCCTTTTCCCTATTAACTTTCTTATTTCTCTCTCAGATAGCTTAGAACATTTAGCCTTTTTAGCTATTAATGCGCTAGCCTCAATCTTAGTTGGGTTTCCTATACCCATCTCTTTTAATTTCTTTTGGTGATTGTTTATTTCGTCCTCTAAAGTAATGTCATAAGCTCCCCAAAAAGTATTCTTTCTAGCCATAAAAAAACTAAGGATAGATACTATATAAATATATTTTGTTAAAACAATATTAAAACAAAAAGAAAAAAAAGAAGAGGCGGGAAAAGCTCCCCGCCTCAACGATGGAATTAAACCATTAAAAACTAAAAGCCGGAGCCGTTAGCATTTGTTGGAATAACTCTTAAGATCACATAAA
>CAZKXV010000169.1:0-3734 GCA_964556835.1 uncultured Clostridia bacterium | reverse complement strand
AGTTATCCAAGTGGTGCAAAATTGCATGTAGGTCATTGGTTCAATTTCGGATTATCGGATTCTTACGCAAGATTTAAGAGAATGCAAGGTTATAACGTATTTCAGCCAATGGGCTTCGATGCTTTTGGGCTACCAGCCGAAAACTATGCTATTAAGACAGGAATACACCCAAAAGATAGCACGTGGCAGAACATTGCAACAATGGAAGAGCAATTAAAGAGAATGGGCGCTATGTTCAACTGGGAAAATGAAGTTATTACATGTATGCCCGAATATTATAAATGGACTCAATGGATATTTATACAACTATTTAAGAATAATCTAGCAGTTAGTAAGGATGCACCTGTCAACTGGTGTCCTTCTTGCAATACGGTACTTGCGAATGAACAAGTACTAGCTGATGGCACTTGCGAAAGATGTGAAAGTGAAGTTATTAAGAAGAATATGACACAATGGTTCTTCAAGATTACAGATTATGCAGAAGAATTATTGCACGATATAGATGATTTAGACTGGCCACTCAAGACTAAACTTATGCAGAAAAACTGGATTGGCAAGTCAGTTGGTTCAGAAATAGAATTTGAATTAGAACAAGGTGGCAGTTTCCGTGTATTTACTACTCGTGCAGATACTCTATTTGGAACATCTTATGTAGTATTCGCACCTGAGCATCCATTAGTGAAAGAAGTCACAACACCTAAGCAACTTCAAGCAGTAGAAGAGTATATCTCAGAAACTGAAAAAACGAAGGAAATAGACCGCCTCTCTACTGCAAGAGAAAAGAAAGGCGTATGGACAGGTGCTTATGCATTTAACCCAATAAACGGGGAAAAGATACCTATATGGATAGCTGACTATGTTCTATATTCATATGGTACTGGTGCAGTAATGGGCGTGCCATCGCATGACGATAGGGATTTTGCTTTCGCAACAAAATATAACTTGCCAATAACAAGAGTTATCAAGGGCAATAAAGGCAATGATGAGCTGCCTTTCACCGAATACGGTATAATGGTAAATAGTGATGAATTCAATGGCTTGACTACGGAAGTTGGAAAGATTGCCATAACAGATAAGCTAGAAAAAGATGACAAAGGCAAGAAGTGTGTCAATTTCAGATTGAGAGATTGGCTCGTATCTAGACAACGGTATTGGGGCGCACCTATTCCAATTATACATTGTGAGCATTGTGGCTTAGTTCCTGTACCCGAAGAAGACTTGCCAGTAGAATTGCCGTATGATGTTGATTTCAAACCTGACGGCAAGTCCCCACTCGCAAGGCACGATGGATTTATGAATGTGAAGTGTCCGAAGTGCGGTGGCGATGCTAAGCGTGACCCTGACACATTAGATACATTTGTATGCTCAAGCTGGTACTACTTAAGATATGCAGATAACTTGAACAGCTCGAAAGCATTTGACAAAGATATAATCAATTCGATGCTTCCAGTAGACAAATATATCGGTGGTGCAGAACATGCTTGCATGCACTTACTATATGCCAGATTTTTCACTAAAGCACTTAGAGATATGGGCTATTTGAATTTCTCAGAGCCATTCACTTCATTGGTTCATCAAGGTGTCATACTAGGTCCTGATGGTAATAAAATGAGTAAGTCAAAAGGTAATATCATTTCACCTGACAACTACATTGAGAAATATGGTACAGACGCATTCAGACTATGCTTAATGTTCGGATTCAGCTATATAGAAGGTGGACCATGGAGCGATGATGGAATTAAGAGTATCACAAGATTTATGGACAGAGTAGAAAGAATGGTTACTACTATTCATAGTACTAAGACTAGAGGCACTATGGGCAAAGCTGAAAAAGAACTTAATTATGTCCGCCATAATACTATTGAAAGCGTAACACATGATTTGCAGATTTTTTCATTCAATACTGCGGTTGCTCGATTAATGGAGTTTGTAAACGCATATTATCGTTACGATATAGAAGTTGAAGAGAAGAATAGCGAGTTTCTTCGTGATTGTGCGAAAGACCTTATTCTACTTATTGCGCCACTTGCACCACATTTGGCGGAAGAACTTAACGAGGTGATTGGCGGAAGTTATTCTGTATTCAATATGGATTATCCAACCGCCGATAAGTCAGCGTTGATTAAAGATGAAATTGAAATTGTTATTCAAGTTAATAGCAAAATTAGAGATAAAATGACCGTTGCTACAGGATTAACAAGAGAACAAATGCAAGAAGTAGTAATGGCAGATACCAAAATTAAGGAAATATTATCGGGCAAAGAGCCTAGAAAGATAATAATAATCCCTAATAAACTAGTAAATATAGTCTTATAAATAAGGAGCAAAAATGTTAGATATAAGAAAAATTTGTAATGAAACAGAAGCAGTGAAATTAGCGCTTGCAAAAAGGCAGAAAGACTACCCCATAGATGAGCTAATTACACTTGAATATGAAAGAAAAGAGACAATCACAGCGGTTGAAGAATTAAAAGCTCGCAAAAATATTGTTTCTTCCGAGATAGCTAATTTAAAAAAAAATAAAGAAAACGCTGATAGCACCATTAAGGAAATGAGGGAGCTAGGCGACAAAATAAAAGAGTTAGATGTAAGGCTTGAAGAAGTCAAAGACAGTATAGCTACTCTACTTTATGCTATCCCTAATACTCCGCATAATGATGTGCCAGTCGGAAGTTCCGATACTGACAATATTGAAGTTCGTAAGTTTGGCGAACCTACTAGACATAACACTATTGCACATTGGGATATCGGCGACAAACTTGGATTATTCAATGCAACAGAAGCTGCGAAAATCACGGGGGCAAGATTCACTGTCTATCACGGACTAGGTGCGAAATTAGAAAGAGCTATTATTAATCTAATGCTTGATACACATGCAACAAGAGGTTATGAAGAAGTGTTGACTCCGTATATGGTTAATAGAGCAAGTATGATTGGTACCGGTCAACTTCCCAAATTTGAAGAAGATATGTTCGCTATAAAAAATACTGACTACTACCTAATCCCTACCGCAGAAGTACCAGTTACTAATCTGAAAAGAAATGATGTGCTAGAAGAAACTACTCTTCCTATTAAATACTGCTCATATTCAGCTTGTTTCAGAGCAGAAGCCGGAAGTGCGGGCAGAGATACAAAAGGATTGATTAGACAACATCAATTCAATAAAGTTGAGTTAGTTAAGTTTGCGCACCCTAATAATAGCTTTGAGGAATTAGAAAGCTTGCTTAAGGATGCTGAGAATATACTTCAAATACTTCAACTCCCTTATAGAGTTGTAACTCTTTGTACAGGCGACTTAGGTTTCAGCAGTTCCAAGACCTACGATATTGAAGTGTGGATGCCAAGCTATGACCGTTATCTAGAAATAAGTTCTTGCTCAAACTTCTTAGATTTTCAAGCTAGAAGAGCTAATATTAAATACAGAGATGCAAATGGCAAATTGCAATTTGTTCATACCTTGAATGGTAGCGGACTAGCGGTTGGCAGAACAGTTGCTGCTGTAATTGAGAACTATTACAATGAAGAAGATAATTCAGTAACCGTACCTAAGGCATTAGTTAAGTATATCGGCGTAGAAAAGATTACTTTATAGTATATCTTAATAAAGTTATCTAGATGCTATATATCTGAGGCTATTAGTTTCAACAACAAACAAAAATACCGCTCTTACAGAGCGGTATTCAGACTGTAGACAAACCCCTTTGATAAATTGAGTATCAAAGGGGTTTTGTGAT
>CAZKXV010000168.1:0-3737 GCA_964556835.1 uncultured Clostridia bacterium | reverse complement strand
ACTGCTGTAGATATTATTACAGAGTATAGTGATAGGCTATCTAAATTGTATGGTATTAAGGTAAAAGAACTTAATTTTGGCGGCGGATTTGGTATCCATTATACTGAGGAAGACCCTGATTTTAAGCCTGAAGAGTACGCTAGATACGTGAAAATTATTGCAGAAAGACTAAGCCAAAGAGACCTTGAATTAGTCTTAGGCACTCCAATTATGACTATTGAACCGGGTCGTTCTTTGATAGGTGAGGCGGGAGTAACATTATATACTGTCGGCACTATAAAAGAAATCCCTGAGATAAGAAAATATGTAAGTATCGATGGTGGTATGACTGATAACATTAGACCTGCCCTTTATGGTGCAAAATACGAAGTAATGTGTGCCAATAAGATGTTTGATATACATGATGATATTGTAACTATAGGCGGTAAATGTTGTGAAAGTGGTGATATCATAGCGAAAGATGTTAAATTGCCTAAGGTCGTTAGTGGAGATATACTAGTTACTTTTTCGACTGGAGCATATTGTTATTCTATGGCGTCACATTATAATAGGAATTTAGTTCCAGCGGTTGTATTGTGTTATGAGGGACATGCTGATTATATCGTTAAGCCAGAAAGTTATAAAGATATAATTAGGTTAGATGTTATCCCAAATAGATTAAAGTAGGTAATTATGTTAAATTATATTCTATCATTTCCAAATACTAGAGATGTCTTCTTGGCAGGAGTTGCTTGCTTGGCTGCAATAATGTATGCAATTATCATACATGAGTACGCTCATGGCTATGTAGCGAAACTTAACGGTGATAATACCGCAGAACTAAGCGGAAGATTATCATTTTCTCCGTCTAAGCATTTTGATATAATGGGTATTATGATGTTCCTATTATTAGGTTTTGGTTGGGCTAAACCAGTTCCAATCGACCCAAGAAATTTCAAAAATCATAAGAAAGGAATGATTACAACTTCAATAGCAGGAGTTTGTGCAAATTTCGTTTCAGCTCTTATTGCTGGTATATTGTTCTCTCTTTTAGTTATAATACTCAATTCTGCTACTATAACAGATGGTAGTATCGGTTATATGATTATTTTTCTAATTGCACAGTTTTTAATAGTATCCATTATTATTAATATTGCTCTAATAGTATTCAATCTATTACCTATTTATCCTTTAGACGGGTTTAGAGTAGTCGCTACACTAACAAAACCTAATAATAGATTTGTCAAATTTATGAGACAATATGGATTATATGTTTTGTTAGGCTTGCTTATGTTCGGTTGGTTATTTGGCAACATTTCTCCTTGGTTAGACCCATTAGGTATGTATCTAAGTTTCATGAATACCATTCTAATTAAGCTATTAGGGGCTATTTTCCCTGCTTTAGCTTAGGAGCAGCATATGGCTATGAATTATGTAGACAATTCAACAGAAGAATATGAATTTAATTTCGGCGATCGTAATTATGCTCTTGAATTTCTAATTGACCTTATCAAAGCTTCTAAGATGAGTATACGTGAGGTAAACTTAGCTGATATTACTGACCAGTATCTTGAACGAATAAATAATATGGAAACTATAGATCTGGATAAGGCGAACAGTTTCATAGGACTTGCTATAACTTTGCTTAATATTAAGACAAAATCTTTAATGCCTAGATATGGAGCACTTGAAGATGATAATTACATACCCGAAGAAGAAGACCTTAAGATGCAAATGGAATGGTATAATTTATTTAGCGGAAAGGCAATTGAATTAAAATGTTTAGAAGTTCGTGATAGATTCTATAGAATGCCTATGTTTACAGAGAAAGATGCTAGAATGGTATGTAATGATGCCACTATGGATATTCTTTTAGATGCATTAGGCAAAATAATAAGAAAAACTGAGTTTAATGATGTCATAGAAGAAACAAAGAATATTAATAGAGAAGAGTTCACTCTTTCTGATAAGTATAAGAATTTAGGCGATTTAATAAAACAAGTGAAAGCCCTAAGATTTTCCGAATTATTTATTGCAGACACTTCCATTGATTCTTTGATTACTACATTTCTTGCATTGTTGCATTTAATTAAAGTACAGTTTGTGAGAGTTGAGCAGGTTGAACAATTTCTTGATATAGATATTATAATGAATGATGGCGCAGAGAATATGTCTTTGGAGGATATTGTAGATGAAGAGGCTTAAAGAGAATTTAGAAGCTATACTTTTTGCAGTTGGTTACCCTATTTCTATGAAGGAATTATCCGCATATTTGCCTGAAGCTTCTCCTTCTCAGATAGAAGATGCTATTTTAGAATTGAAGTCTAAATATACAGGAATATCGGGAATACATCTAATAACCTTTGCCGACAAAGTGCAGTTCTGCACAAACCCAGTTTATGGCGAATTAATATCAGAAATTCTTCGCCCCATACGTGAGCGTAATTTAACAGAAGTACTAATGGAAGTACTAGCTATAGTTGCATATAAAGGACCAGTTACAAGGTCGGAAATTGCAAATATTAGACAGAAGAATAGCGATTATTCAGTTGCAACACTACTTAAGCTAGATATGATTGAAAAAGTTGGTAAGAAAGCTGTTGCGGGTCATCCTTCTCTATATGGTGTAACCGAAACATTCTTAAAAAAATTCAACTTGCAAACTAAAGATGATTTACCAGATTATAATGAAGTTCTCAAACAAATAAAAGAAGTCGAGGAAAGTCATAGTAGCGATAATTTGTTCGAAGATTCTAGCTTTAGTGAGGATGTCATTGATATTTTTGGTGTCGAGTCCGAAAGTAGCAGCTTAGAGGAACTTGGGCTAGAGCAGAGAGATATTAAGGGATTTGAAGAAGATAAAGAAATAGAGGATAGTACTAATGAGAAATATGAAGAAGAGCGATTGGCAGAAATGACAGCGCTATTATTTGAAAATGATGACGCTTCGGATGCATAATTAATTACAAATAGTTGAATATTATTAGACCATATACTTACAATAAGTGTATGGTCTTTTCTTTTGTTGTGTTATCTATTCTATTATTACTAGTTACGCCACTTAGTCTTTCTTTGCGGTCGATTGCTGATACAATCTATAACTATTCAGCAACAGACATAAATCTACTTGGTTTTCTGCGTGCAATGTCTTTTCGTTTGAAAATTAATGAAGATGATGTTATCAAATATGTAATCAATAGAAGTGAAGTAAAAGATGTCATACCCTCGGAAAATGAAGAAAAAAATAAGAATAAAATTACAATCAAAGAGTTACTTGAAATTATGCCTATAGATGGTATTTCTATAGATATGCGTTACGGCGTGAAAGACAATGCAATGCGTACTGCTATAGAGAGTTTCTATCTAAGTAACGGGATATATATTATACTTATGTCACTTGGCATAGAAGTTAAGAAGATGAATATTGTACCTGATTATAGCGACGAAGTACTAGCAATCGATATTAAGGTTGATAACAGACTTGCTATAATGCAAATATTTGTAATAGCATTGCGTATACTAATGCTTAGGAGAAAAAAATGGAAAATATCGAAAAAATAATGGAAAAAACTATGCAAAACCTTAAAGGAATGATGTCAACCGATACGGTCATTGGTAAGAGTTTCAAAGCAAATGAGGATACCACAATCATACCAATTTCAAAAGTTACTATGGGATTTGTTGCAGGAGGAGCCGAATATTCTGAAACAAGCCCAAAAACTACTGGTTCTTTTCCGTATGCTGGTGGTGGAAGTGGT
>CAZKXV010000167.1:0-3795 GCA_964556835.1 uncultured Clostridia bacterium | reverse complement strand
CACAAAACCCCTTTGATACTCAATTTATCAAAGGGGTTTGTCTACAGTCTGAAACGCCTATTCATATTTGAATAGGCGTTTCTAATTATATAACAAAGTCAAGTTTCAAGGTATATAGATTAATTGCCCTAAATATACCTCAGTAATGCCATAATTATTAGCTGAAAGTTTGGCAGGATTCATTTCGTAATCCATTGCAATACTTTCTAAGGTTTCGTAAGGCTTGACAATATATGCTTCGCCACGCATTTCAGGAATAAGTATCCTCATACCTTGCCTAATGTTTTCTATACCATTTGCTTTCGCAATAATATAGGCAGGCAACCCAAACTTACGCCCTAAATAATAAATGTCTTCGCTTCCTCTTATTTTTATAACCTTTGCCATTACTATAATATTATGATGAATTATAAATATTATACCGCATACAATTATTATATCTACAAATAGGAGGGCTTACAATATAAATAAAGCAACAAAATCTATTTTTACTGTAGCATCATTTACTATTACTACAAAAATACTGACATTTATTTTCAAGATATACTTATCTAGAGTTTTCGGAGCAGAAATAATTGGGCTTTTTCAAATTGCATTATCCGTTTTTCTTATGCTGCTATGCCTAACTAATACAGGACTTCCCTTAACCTTAGCAAGAAAAACTGCTGAATACAATGAAACCAACGAACAACATAAAGTGCCCTCTTTAGTATCTGCAAATTTAATAATTAGTTTAACAATATCCATTACAGTGGTAATCATAATATTCTTGTTTGCAAATAATCTGAAAGGTATATTTAGTGATGAGAGAGCTATCCCAATATTTCTAGTTATGCTCCCATCATTAATTGCATTAAGCGGTTACAGCGTGCTTCGTGCTTGGTTTCACGGAAATAAAGATTTTGTTTCATATAGCGCTTGTGAATTTATAGAAGAGGTATTTCATATATGTCTTACCATATTACTTGCGGGAGGTCTTATCTCTGCACTAAACAATGAATTGGGATTAGCGGTTTCTTTCTCTTTATCTGTATTTATAACTTCAGGAATATTATCAGTAATGTATATAAAAAAAGGCGGAAAACTTGCAAAACCAAAAGAGTATAAGGATATAATTACTAGTTCGACACCCATTACAACTATGAGGCTATTCGCAGGGATTACCACCACGCTGATGGCTGTGATAATACCTGCCCAACTTGTTTTATATGGTATGACCACTTCAGAAGCCACAACCGCTTTTGGTAGAGTTGTAGGTTTAGCCTTCCCCTTGTTGTTTATTCCTTTAGCCATAACAGGCTCAGTTATGATAGTACTTATCCCCGAAATTTCTAGTGATAATGCAAGTGGTAATATGAAAGCAATATCAAGAAAACTTAAAGAAACTCTTAAACTATCTATAATTATTTGCGGTTTATTTATTGGGATATTTATGGCATTAGGCAAAGAAATTGGAATTCTTCTATATGATGATGCTACCACAGGAGAATTTCTAAAATTAGGTTCTTTCATAATAATACCGATTGTATTTAATCAAATTACTACATCGGTTATGAATTCTCTTAGAATGGAAAAACAAACATTTATTCATTTTGCTGTAGGCACAGTATTTCTGCTGATACTGCTTTATACTCTTCCTAAGTACATAGGAATAGACACAATCATTATTGCAAATGGTGTTTTCAATATCACATCTGTTTTTCTTAATATAGTGTACCTTAGAAGAAAAAAAATCTTAAGTATGAGATTTATTCATACCATAATTCTAGCAATAGTGTTTTCTATTAGTTCTGGATATATTGGTCTTGCAATTTATCGCATTTGTTCCATAAGTCTACCACCAAATATATCAACATTGTTCGGGATTGCAATAATAGTCGCACTCTACTTAGCACTTCTAATATGCTCAAATACAATAAATATTGGATATTTCTATTCTTCAATTAAGAACAGAAATAAGCTGAAGCCTATCCCCCGTACGATAACTTAATTACATATACACATTTATAAATAGAACTTGTTTATAGCTAATATGATATTGTGTGATTTAATACAAATCTATTCGGCTATAGCATCTTGACTTGAACTTTCAGGGTCAAAAAATGGCCTAAGTCTATGAAGCAACAGAATAGCAATAACTGTATTGATAATAATCCATAATGGTTGTTGAATTGCCTTTGCACAAGCTATCATAATATATGCGTTATCTGTACCAAGTGAAGCACCAATACTTTTCGCAACTGTATATGGATATGTACCGAAGAGAAACATAGCTTCACCCCACGCCGAAAGACCCAAAGTCAATACAATAAAGCTGATGGCTACAGCAGGAATAATTCTTAGCTCCTTCCTCTTGAATTTCAAATGTTTGTAAGCAAGCCCAGCAAATAATGCCATAAAACCATTAGTAAGTGTAATTTGGAACACAAAAACGCCTCCCATATTATTAAGTAGATAGCCTAAAATATCGGCAAACATTACCGCTATCATACCATTTTTACCACCTAAAATTACGCCTGACATATAACAATAGGCATATACTAGACTTATTCTTCCTAAACTACCTAAAGGTGGGAAAGAAGCAAGATTCAAAATTACACCAATACACGCAAAAATTGCGATATCAGCTATCTGATGTGTTCTACTCATGAAAAAACTCTCCTTTTCACAGCAGAAGAGTTCCTTGTTGAAAAATATCCAACACAGCGGACGCAACATCATATCGCAAGTCTATACTTTTCGTTTGTAAGCTACATCCCATCTTACAACACTTAACGCATAATGTTTACTCTGCTACTATTTAGCGAACCATTTTTGGTTCTATTATAACTCAATAATACAATACCTTGCGATATATGTCAACTAATATGATATTTTGAATAAACAAAAACTACAAAAGCATACTAAATATATGTTAATTGTATTTATCCGCTCAATAATCATATATATAGTTCTGCTCATTATGATGAGATTAATGGGCAAACGCCAATTATCAGAGTTACAGCCCTTTGAGTTCGCTATTACTCTTATAATTGCTGACTTAATTGCAACCCCTATGTCGGACAATTCTATGCCTCTCGCTTATGGCTTAATTCCGATATTTACATTATTTATTATGCACTTATTAATTAATAAAATATCTGCAAGAAATATACATTTCCGAAAACTGATTAACGGAAAACCTATGATTGTAATTACGCCAAATGGAATAGATACAAGAGCATTATTCAGATTGGATATGAATGTAGATGACCTTATGGATTCTCTTAGGTCTTCGGGGTATTTCAACCCCTCCGATGTGAAATATGCGATACTTGAAACAAATGGAAAGCTAAGTATCCTACCTAACGGTTATAAAAGACCTGCTACACCTGAAGACCTCAATATTACAGTAAAAGAAGTTACTCTTCCTAAGATACTTATTACTGAAGGTAAAATTATTGATAATTGTATGGTGTCAGAAAATTTGACTACTAATAATATAGAAGCGATTCTTGCCGATTTCCAATTACAGCCTAAAGATGTCTACATTATGGTAGTCTCAGATGAATCCCAGTATTTCATTCAACCTTTCAAAGGCAAGGCAATACGTGCAACAATAATAAACAAAAAATGCGCGTAATTGTAGCTATTATATTGCTAATAATTATTCTTACAATGGGTATTTCCGAACAAATTGTATTAAAAAGAGTATTTTCCGAACTCAATAGTAGGACTAATGAAATAAGTGAGGCACTTGAGAATGAAGAATATGAGAAAGCTCTACAATTAACTGAGGAAACAGATGAATTCTGG
>CAZKXV010000166.1:0-3809 GCA_964556835.1 uncultured Clostridia bacterium | reverse complement strand
TTCTGTTCTTTCCAAAGGTTATGAAGTACTTGCACTTACCCCAGAGATGTTGCCTGTTCTTAAGAAAGCTAACACAGTAGATGCAGGCGGAAAAGGATTACTTTGTATAATTGAGGGCTTCTGTTATGCAATCAAAGGTATTGAAGTTGAAGTTAAGGAAGAAGTTGAGGCATTTGATAGTGCATCTCAAGTTCTTGTATCTACCGAGCAGCATGACCTTGATAACATAGAATTTGCTTATTGCACAGAATTTATTATCACAAACCTAAGACCTAGAATTACCGAAGTCCAGATTGATTTGCTAAGAGACAATTTATGTAAGATAGGTGATTGTGTGCTTGTTATAGGCGATTTAGCTTTGGTCAAAGTCCACGTTCATACCAATAAGCCGGATAAAGCATTACTATTTGCTTTGAGACTTGGTGAACTTGAGAGACTTAAGATAGAGAATATGCTCCAACAAGCAAGAGAATTGAATGAACTTAGAGAGAGTGAGAAAGTTGATAAAGCTATGCTTTCAATTTGTGCCGGAGACGGCAATAAAGCTATATTTAAGGATTTAGGAGTATCAGAAATTGTTGAGGGTGGACAGACAATGAATCCAAGTGTAGATGATATTCTTAATGCGATAGAAAGGGTTAATTCAGATGTTGTTTATGTTCTGCCTAATAACTCAAATATTATTTTTGCAGCAGAGCAAGCAAGTCAGATTACTAAGAAAAAATGTTATGTAGTGCCTACAAAATATATGCAACAAGGTATTTCCGCCTGTCTTGTATTTGATGATACTATGGATGATGATGAATTATTCAATGAGATGAAAGAGTCATATAGTGATTTGCCTTGTGGTCAGGTATCACATGCAGTCAGAAATGTGAAAATGGACGGACATGACCTTAAGAAAGGTGATATAATAGGACTTGACGGCAAGCATATTCTAGCAAAAGGTAAAGATGTTGATGAAGTAGTAATCAAACTTATAGAATTCTTGTTTGAACAGAAGAAAGGTGAAACGGATCAGATAACCTTGTATTATGGCAAAGATATAGATATAAAAGATGCCGAAGAACTTGTAGCGAAAATTATAGAAATTTACCCCGATCTTGAAGTAATAAGTTTGTATGGCGGACAACCGCATTACTATTATTTCATATCACTTGACTGATTAAAGGGGCATAGCCCCTTTTTGTTATTATTATGGAATTATTAGATATCAAAGGAATAGGAAAAGTAACTTTGGACAAATTAAACTCTTTAGGAGTTACTTGTCTTGAAGATTTAATTTCTTATATTCCAGCAAGTTATATTGATATGTCGATGTTCAGTGATGTTACCAAATGTAACAATGGAGAATTTTGCTTATTTACTGGACATGTTCATTTGAAATCAAAATCCAGTAATTATAAAGCTAAATATATTAAAGCTAAGATTATATGCGAGGGTACTGTCCTTAATGCAATTTGGTTCAATCAACATTATATCTATGATAAATTAGATACTTTAGAGAATTACACTTTTTTTGGTAAAATTTCTAAGACTAATAATATTATCACTATTTCTAATCCGCTTTTCGAGCTTAGTGGTCATGAAAGCAAATTAAAGGGTATCTTGCCAATTTATCGAACAGGTGGATTGATACCTCAAGCAAATCTACGCAAATATATAGAACTTGCTTTAGATAATATTGAAATTGCAAGCCTTATTAACAATAATAGGCATATGGAACTTATCAAAAATTGCCACAACCCTTATACAATTAAAGAAGCTCAAGAAGCTCAGGATAAATTGATTATTTACGAAATTGCAACATTGATACTAGGTTATAGAATAAGTAGAATAAATAGGGTCGATAATAAGCTCAGAAAGTATTCAAACTTAGATATAAGTGAAGTAATATCACAATTAGATTATAAGCTAACAACTAGTCAGTTGCAGGCTACTCAAGAGATAATTGAAGATATGTGTAGTCCTATTCCTATGAATAGGCTATTAATGGGAGATGTTGGAAGCGGAAAAACTATTGTCGCTTTGTTAGCAGCATATATTGCTATAAAAAATGGATATCAAGTCGCAATACTAGTACCAACTACAATTTTAGCTGAACAACATTACAAAAATGCTAAGATACTAGAGGATATAGGAATCAATACATTACTGCTCTCAAGTCGAATGACTAATGTTGAGCGGAAATATAGTTATAATTCAATAGAAAGCGATGAAGCTAAGCTTATTATAGGCACTCAATCCATAATTAATGAGAATATTACATATAAGAATTTAGGTCTAATTATTACAGATGAATCACATAGATTTGGCGTATGTGAGAAACGTACAATCGAGGAGAAAGGACTTGCTACAGATACCCTTACTATGACCGCTACGCCAATTCCTAGAACATTATCTTTAACGATGTTTGATGACCTTAGTATTTCTAAATTAGATGTTAGAAAAAAATGCAATATAGATACACATATAGTGCCTAATTCCAAAATCAAAGATATGTATAACCTAGTAATTGATGAAATTTCTAAAGGAAGACAATGTTATATAGTCTGTCCTAGAATTGAAGATAGCGAGGGTGTCGAATTAACTTCCGCTATAGGTCTATATAACAGTTTATATACTGGTGTATTGAAGAATTATAAAGTGGCTTTGTTGCATGGTAAGCAGTTGGATAATGAAAAAACTTCAATAATGAACTCTTTTAGTGCTAAAGAAATTGATGTCCTTGTAAGTACCACAGTAATTGAGGTGGGTATTGATGTACCCAATAGCACTGTTATGATAGTTATGAACGCAGAAAGATATGGGCTAGCTACTCTTAATCAACTAAGAGGGAGAGTTGGTAGAGGTGAACATAAATCATATTGTCTGCTTTGCACGGACAACCTAGCAAATGAGAGATTACGCATACTAAAGAACACTAATGACGGATTTAAGATAGCTGAAATGGATTATGAGCTTAGAGGTGGCGGTGATTTTATAGGAATTAGGCAGTCAGGTGCGAGTTTTATAGACAAATTTGCTTGCCCTGTTACAAGGAATATGATTGCAAAAGGAAAGCAACTAGCTGATAGCATACCTATTAATGATGAATTAATAGAAAATTATCAATTATTCCAGTCTAAACAGATGAAAAAAATTGTACAAAGTGTTACTATGAACTAAAGATATATGATATAATTATTACGAGGATTATTATGGATATGTACAAACAACCCAGTGGGGTTAAAGATTATTTACCAGAAGAAAGAATTACGAAAAGCAACATCGCAAATAATATTATGCAGTTGTTCTATTCTCATGCCTATGTAAGAGTTGAGACTCCGGTTATTGAATACTATAATTTGTATAACAAAGCTGATATGAAAGTCGAAGAATCAAAGGTATTCAAGCTATCCGATAATGATGGTAGATTACTGGTTCTAAGACCAGATATTACTCTACCTATTACTAGATTAGTTGCTACTAAAGTTAAGCCCGAGGGCATATTGAAGTATTGCTATATGGGTAAATCATACAGATTGAATAGCGATTCTAGATATGGGCTTAGAGAGTTCACACAAGCGGGAATAGAATTATTAGGCGATAATTCGGCTTATGCTAATGTGGATGCTATTGCTCTTGCTATAGAGTCTTTGCAAGTTAGCGGACTATCTAATTTTATTATAGATATTGGCCATGTTGGTTTCTTTAATGGTCTAATTTCATCCTTAGGTCTATCAGATAAGGTGAAAGATGATATTGCAAGACATATATATAATAAGAATCTAATCGGTTTGAAGTCCCAAATTGAAAGAAGCGTAAGT